>CAOSOP010000001.1:0-721 GCA_948525355.1 uncultured Bacilli bacterium
AAAGGGCTCTGGCACTACGCTTCCGAACTGGCCTCAGAACTTCGGCCAGGGCCCGCAAAAAGGCGAAGCAAACATTTAATATCTCGTGTTAATCAAAAATTTTTTTATTTGAAATTATTCTTGACATTTTCTATATCGTATTTTAATATGGTTATAGAAAGTTAGCGCAGTTGCTAATCTACTTATCGTTCAATCCTGTATAGGTAGCTCGGATAAGGACCACGATCCGGCATGTATGCCATATACAACGGCGACTCGTGGAACCCTCCATTATGTGAGGGCTTTTTTTATGTTATAAATTATTTTTTATATATATTTTTCATTGCCCAATGACATTTATTTTTATTCTATTTAGTTATTTAGATTAACATAGTTTTACACGTATGAATAACGATTTATTTTTTTGTTTGGACGCGAATGTACTTTATCAAAAATTTTTTATTTTTTTCTTGTCACAAATGGTGCTATGTGGTATATTATGGGTGTAAGTGGTAGAAAGTGGGGTGAAGTAAAATGTTTGTTAGCGAATCAGTACATACGCTTGATGACAAAGGTCGTCTTACTTTACCTTCTAAGCACCGCAATGAATTGGGTGTAAAATTCTATGCATTAATTGATTTCGACCACTGCATTTCACTTTACTCAGAAGAAGAATATGAATTAAGAGCAAAGCCGATAAAGGAGTTAAGCCAATTTGATAGCAATGCTAGAAAACTGAAGA
>CAOSOP010000001.1:731-51769 GCA_948525355.1 uncultured Bacilli bacterium
CTTTCTATGTTTAATTTGCTTTCCAGAAATTCCTTCATCTGCATATAGATTATACAATTCGTATCCATTATTCTTTGCAAATTCATTAGAATGTCATCTTGATGGAAGTGGTAGATTGCTACTACCTAAGACTTTCTTAGAAAAAGCTCATATTGATAGAGAAATAATTCTTCTAGGTGTTTCTGATCATTTAGAAATTTGGGATTATAAGACTTATTCTCAGCAAAGTGAGGAAGATGAAGATAACTATGAAGCTTTAGCTTCTAAGATGAGTGGAGTTAAGAGTTATGAGTGAAGAGTATAATGAACATGTTCCTGTGATGCTAGAAGAAGTTCTACAATATAGTAATTTAAAAAATAACTCTGTTGTAATTGATATGACTCTTGGAAGATGTGGTCATTCTAAGGCATTTCTTAATTCTATACCTAGTGGCCATTTATATGGAGTTGATCGTGACAGCAAAGCAATCACGTATGCTGAAGGTGAGTTAAAAAAATATAAAAATGTTGATATTTTAAAAGCAAAATTCTCTGAGGCACCACTCTTGTTAAATCAAAATTATGGATTAGAAAAAGCCGATTTCATATTTTATGACTTAGGAGTATCTTCACCACAGTTTGATGATCCTAGCAGAGGATTCTCTTATAGGTATGATTCGCCGTTAGATATGAGAATGGATCAAATAGAGAATAGATTGACTGCGAAAGAAGTTGTAAATAGTTACGAGCCAAGTACACTAGTAAAAGCTATATTTGAATACGCCGATGAAATATATGCAAAACAAATCGTCCGTAATATTGTTAAGCATAGAAAACAGAAACCAATCGAGACAACATTTGAATTAGTCGAAATAATTAAAGAAGCGTTGCCAAAAAGTGTTTTATATAAGGATAAACACCCGGCAAAAAAGACATTCCTCGCTATCAGATATCTTGTTAATCAAGAAAAAGATGAAATATTATTCGGAATTCCTGAAGGAATAAGAATGTTAGATAAAGGTGGAAGGTTAGAAGTATTGACATTCAATTCTTATGAAGATGGATTAGTGAAAAAAATATTTAAACAATTTACTTCAATTCTTACAAGCAGTAAATATTTGCCACCAGAGAATAAAAGCATTGATTACAAGTTAGTGACTAAAAAACCTCTTGAACCTTCGCTAGAAGAAATTGAAAGAAATAAGCGTGCCAAGCCCGCAAAGCTAAGAATTATAGAAAGGATAAAATAAAATGAAAGAAAAACTAAGAAAAGTTGGTAAGAGAAAAAACAGAAGAGCATTAAAGATATCAATTTTTGTTTCTTTTGTTTTTACAGCAGGCCTTTTATCAGTTGTAGTTCCGCATCTCTTAAATAAAGAGAACAATATAAGTAAAGTAGAACTTAATAAAGATAAAAAACAAGCTCAGTTTGTTCTTATTAACGAATAAATATTATTTCTTAACAAATAAATTAATCAAGCATTCGTTTTAAAACTTGATAATTTATTGACAAACAACTAATAGATAATAAAAATGAAGGCATATGCCTTCATTTTTATTATCATTATAACTAATCGCGATAAGTCTTTTTATTCTTTATATCTTCAGTAATTTTACTAACGAATTCGTCTATACTTATGGTATTAGTTTTTTGTTGTCCAAATAGACGATAACTGATTAAGTTTTCATTCATCTCATTATCACCTAGTATAAGTGTATAAGGAACTTTCATCGTTTGTGAGTTTCTAATTTTATAGTTTAGTTTTTCATTTTCGCTATCAACTTTAACTCTTATATTATTATCTTTAAGAGTTTTGGCTATCTTATTTGCATATTCTATATGACTGACGCTATTAATAGGAATTATTCTAACTTGCTCAGGTGCAAGCCAAGTTGGGAATGCACCTTTAAAATGTTCGGTGATAATTCCGATAAAGCGCTCAATAGAGCCGAGAATAGCACGATGGAGCATAACTGGTCTTTTCTTTGTGCCATCGGCATCAATATAGCTGATATCAAATCTTTCAGGTAAATTCATATCAAGTTGTATAGTACCGCACTGCCATATTCTATTCATGCTATCTTTTAATTTGAAATCAAGTTTAGGTCCATAGAATGCTCCATCACCTTCATTAATTTTATATTCGACACCAACTTCTTCAAGACATTCTTTAAGAATCTGTTCTGATTTATTCCAGACCTCTATTGAACCGATATATTTGTTTTCTGGTCGTGTTGATAAAACAATGGAGTATTTTAGGTCAAACACTTTATAGATTTCATCATAGAGCGCAAGAAGTGACTTAATCTCGCTCTTTAATTGGTCAAGTGTTGCAAAGATATGAGCATCATCTTGAGTAAATGATCTAACTCTAAATAAACCTGCTAGAGCACCGCTAGCTTCGTGACGGTGAACATGTCCCATTTCACCTAAACGCAAAGGTAAATCTCTATAAGAATGAATACTAGAATTATAAACGATCAATCCACCTGGACAACTCATTGGCTTAATAGCATAGTCCTTATCATCGATAACTGTTGTATACATATTTTCTTTATAATTCTTCCAGTGACCGCTTGTTTCCCATAATTCTCTAGAAAGAATGATAGGAGTATTAATGAAAAGATATCCATTATCTTCATGTATCTTGTACCAATAGTTTTCAAGTTCACGTCTTAAAATCATTCCATTAGGAAGGAAGAAGGGAAATCCTGGACCATAATCACTTAACATGAATAGTCCCATCTGCTTTCCGATACGACGATGGTCAGAAAGTTTTCTTTGCTCTAAAATGTCCAAATGTTTCTTTAAGTCATCGGCAGTAAAGAAACAAGTTCCATATATTCTTGTAAGTTGAACATTTTTTTGATCACCTTTATAGTATGCACCAGCTAAGGAAAGAATTTTAAAGTTCTTTAACAGACCAGTATGCTTAACATGAGGTCCACGACATAAATCGGAGAAGTCACCTTGTGTATATATAGAAATAGGGCCTTCAACTTCATCAATATGTTCAAGCTTAAACTTTTGATTTTTAAAAATCTTCTTTGCCTCGCTCTTACTAACCTCTGTTCTTACGATAGAATAAGCCATATTAGCTAATTCGCGCATCTTTTTTTCAATAAGTAGAAAATCATTTTCAGATATGGGTGTATCAAATAATATATCGTAGAAAAAACCTTCTTCTATAGATGGACCAAAGGCTAATTGTGCATTAGGATAAAGTGATAAAACAGCCTGTGCAAGAAGATGAGCTGCGGAATGATTGATAATGTCCATAGCTTCTTTATCATTTTTTGTAATAAATGCAATCTTTCTATTATCGCCATCGATACTTTGTGATAAATCAAGTATATCACCATCTACACTTACTGCTATTGCTTCTTTTAGCAGAGAAGTTGATATTTTTGATGCAATTTGTGCTCCAGTTGAGCCATTTTCAACATCCAATTCTTTTCCGTCTTTTAAAATTACTTTCATAAAATCCTCCTTTTAGTAATAAAAAAGGTGGACTACAGGGCGAAAACCGCGGTACCACCTGAATTTAATACTCAATTATTTACATTACGTCGTAAACACGCCTTATTACTAAGGGAGCTCAGAAGTGGTAACAGTTTTTGTGGTTGCTTTCACCTATTCAACCTCTCTGTTAATTAAAAACTATCATGTCTTCATCATAGCTCGTGCTAGGCACATAAATATTTTAGCACGCTTTACTTATAATACAAGAAGTATTTTTTTATAAAAAAATGAGCAAGGGTCGCAACCCATGCTCTGACTCTGGGCTTCGAAAGTTTCCAAAGTGCTACTGCCATTAGTTTAAATAAGCGCCTATAAAAAGTCAATTTTTTTAGATTGAATTATATAGATTAGGTTGTTGCTTTTTATTGTTTAAAAGAAGTTAGTAATTCTTAACGAGAGTTTTCAATCCACCATTCCTTATCTTTTATAATTGTCCCTCTGATTTCTGTTATTTCTGTTCCTTCTACATCACAAAGTGGGTAGCGATAAAAATCTAGATGTTTGAACTCATCAGAAATTATTCTTTTTGCGTAATCTTCAGTTAGGCAATCATCTATTTCTTCTTTTGTCATTAATGCTAATTCTTCTTCTTTATGTAAAGTAAGAATTTGTGGTATATCGTATCCATAGCATAAGCAGATGTATTTATTTCTTTTTTCATCATATCCTACAACTCTTAGTGCTTTAATATCAAAGAATGGATCAGCATTCTTAATAGGGATACTGTATACGAAATCGTTTATTTTAAATTTTTTCATAGTTATACCTAAAACTTCGGACTTAGTGGATGAATTTCACCGATTCCATCATCATTTGGAGTCCAATATAATAGACCGAAGAAACTATGTGTTTTATAGTAAGGGTCATCCGTAATTCTTTTTCCAATTTCATTATAGTTATGAAAATGTTTAAAAGCATATTTTGGAAGATCTTTTTTGATAGCACTATTATATAGATGCAAATCTGGCTTATGAGATGTATATCCAGTACCTGCATTGATTATAAGTGATCTAGCGTTATTTTGATACCATGTATATGAACTAAAACTTTTTATGTGTGTCTTGTTTTTTATACAAAATTCTTCTGAAACTGGTGTTGCTACTGCAATGTCTATATAATCTGTTTTACATTGCTTTATTAAATATATATCATCAGTTCTCCTCACTTCGGTTATAAATGCGCATTGTGCCTCATAATCTGTTGATGCAATTCGCTTAAAGTTAAATGTAATTCCATCAATCACGCTTCTACTTGAAATAACAGATTCTTCACCTTTAGCGACTGCATCACTAAAGAATGATGTAATCCATTTGGCAAAGGCACCGAATTGTTCGACGAACCAATCGCGAATATCATTTATTACCGATTTAATCTCATCCCAATGTTGTACAATGATTACTGTTATTGCAATTAGTGCTCCAACCGCAAGTGCAACAGCAATTACCCAACCAACAAATGGAATCCAAGAAGATGAAAGTGCAGTTGATAAAGCAGTGACGCATCCGTTGAATGCGCTAATAACTGTTTGTGATAAATTAGCACCTAATAAGATTGCTGATAAGCCAGAAGCGACAGCTGCACTTTGGAGTTCAATAGGACTTCTATGAGCATATCTAGGTCTAATATTTAAATTGCGATATCTAATTTCATTAAGGGTCGCATATCTATCAAATTCGTAATTCTGTTTTCTTAACTCGATGACCTTATTTAATTCATCAGTAGTTAATTCTGCTTCAAAATTAGCTTGATAATCATGCATAACATCTATATACTTTGGTGCAACATAATTTGCGTCAAATTCAGGAAGAGTAATTGTTTCTTTATCTATTACATTTAAGCCTGTTATATCAATGTAATCATTAAATTCAGTACTATAGTTTTCTAATGCTTTTTCAAATACTTCATTTGGATCATCAGTTTCAACTATATTTCTACTAGAAGCAGCAATTCTTTTAGTCAGATTTTTGACTTTCAAAGTAATTTGATCATTAATTTCTTCTAGTTCGTTAGCAACTGCAACAGACTTCATATTTGAAGTAATTAAGAACACACTACATACAAGCGATGAAAGTAAATATTTTAGTTTCATTTTATCCTCCTATTCTTGCTTATATCTTATCATATCTTAAAGTCATGTAATAATATATTTTGTAATATGTATTAACCCATATTTCTCATTATTTCTACAAGTTTTGTTTTATAAGATATTATTTTTAACGACTATGTTCAATCCACCATTCCTTATCTTTTATGATTGTTCCTCTAATACGTGTTATTTCTGTTCCTTCTACATCACAAAGTGGATAGCGATAAAAATCTAGATGTTTGAACTCATCAGAAATAAGGTCTTTTGCATATTCTTCAGATATATATTCATCTATTTCTTCTTTTGTCATTAATGCTAGTTCTTCTTCTTTATTTAGAGTTAAAAGATAGGGGATAAAGTATACATCATAATGTAAGCAAATATATTTATTTCTTTTTTCATCATAGCCTACAACTCTCAGTGGGTATATTGATGAATTACGTGATGCTTTTCTTGACGGCACACTATATACGAAATCGTTTATTTTAAATTTTTTCATAGTTATACCTAAAACTTCGGACTTAAAGGATGAATTTCATCAATTCCATTAATAATGTTTTTTCTTGAAATAACGGATATTTCTTCTTTTGTAATTGTAATAGATCTGGCATTTGAAGTACTAAAAAAATTGCTACGTGTGAGTGATAATAGTAAATACTTTGAATTCATTTTTCCTCCTATGAATAATATATTTTATCATATCTTAAAGTCTAATAATAAAGTATTTTTTTATAACTACACAATTTTTGAAAACTAATACGAGAATTATTATTTTATTTTAAGGATATAAGCAGCAAGCATTACAAAATAAGATATTTATCAACGGCTATGTTCAATCCACCACTGTTTATCCTTTATAATTGTTCCTCTAATTTCTGTTATTTCTGTTCCTTCAACATCACAAAGTGGATAGCGATAAAAATCTAGATGGTTAAACTCTTCAGAAATTAGTCTTATGGCGCGTTCTTCAGTTAGGCAATCATCTATCTCTTCTTTAGTCATTAATGCTAATTCTTCTTCTTTATGTAAAGTTAAAAAATCTGGTGAAAAATCATATACATCATAATTTAAACAAATATATTTATTTCTTTTTTCATCATATCCTACAACTCTTAGCGGGTCAATACGCAAAAACAGATCATCATTCTTAATAGGGATACTATATACGAAATCGTTTATTTTAAATTTATTCATTGCTTAACCTCTATAAGTATATTTTAGCACAATAATAAATTAATGTTACAAAAAAAGATGTCGACATCTGATTTTTTAATCATTCGACATCTTTTATAAATTATTAAACTCTATTTAAGGTTTTTAATGCGATGCTTGCCCCACCCATTAAACCAGCATCTTGATCAAACTTTGAATGTTTAAATATTATAGGTTTCTTTAAGTATGGAATAGTGAAAGCTGAACTGACTTCTTTGAGATCGTCCATAAATATATCACTAGATTTCATTACGCCACCACTTAAAATAAAGACATCAACTCCAAACATTAAGTGGAGGGAAGAGATTAAAGAACCAAGATATTTTATCCACTCATCATACACTTTTAAGGCTAAAGTATCTTTATCCTGAACTAAACTAAATAGCATTGATGCAGATTCGACATCAAGGCCATTAAGTTTGGCTAATTCTACTATACCATTTCCAGATAATAGCTTCTCGCTCTCATAAAATTTTTCCTTATATCTAATCGGTAAATGACCGATTTCAAACGGAAGGTCAATCAATTCATGGTTATATACCAAACATCCACCGATACCACTAGATATGGTAATAAAAAAACTTGTATCGAATTCCTTTGCCATCCCATAAGTTGCTTCAGCAAACGCTGTGGTATTTGCATCATTAGATATATAAACTTTGAAATTTTTGAAGTCTTTTTCTAATCTTTCTTTTAAATCAAAATCAGTAATTCCTAAATTTGGCAAACATTCAATATGATTATTGTTTACAATACCACAAGCAGATACACCGATGACCTTAGGTTTGCTTGTTTTATATACTTCACTAGTTAATAGTTCGGTCATCATTCTTTTTATTTGAGAGTAGAGAAGTTCTTTATCATTTTTTGTGGTTCTTTCACGCAAAACTTTTGGTGTAGACAAGTCTTCTTTTACAAGCCCTACACGAAGATTTGTTGCGCCTAAATCAATAGATATTACTTCTTTCATATATCAACCTCCGAAGATATTTCATCTAAGGTAATTACTTTCATAAAGTTTGTCTTACCAGCACCGACTGGTGTACCACCGGTGATGATTACAGTGCTTTTTGGAGGAATATTATGTATTCTTGCTAAATGAATAGCGAGAACTTCCATCTCCTCAATGAATTGTGGAACTTTTTTGACTAGTTTTGGATAAACACCCCAGTTTAAAATTCCATTATAACAGACATCGACATTATTGCTGACTTCGATAACAGGGCAGCATGGTCGAGCCTTGGAAACACGTCTTGCGGTAGCACCTGTTTCAGAAAAACAGACGATGAGCTTTGCATCTAGTAGAATCGCTGTATCACATACTGAATTAGCAATAGCAGCATTGACTGTTTTTGAAGATGTATCAAATGCAACTTTAGCAAGTGTTTTATAATCAAGTATGGATTCTATGCGGTTAGATATCTTTCTTTGCATCATAACTGCTTCTTCTGGGTATTCACCAGATGCGGATTCAGCAGAAAGCATGACTGCATCTGTGCCATCTAAGACGGCGTTAGCGACATCGCTAACCTCCGCACGAGTTGGATTAGGGTTGGTTTTCATCGAATCAAGCATCTGTGTGGCTGTGATGACTGGTTTACCGCGTTCCTTACACTTTTGAATCATCATTCGTTGAACGATTGGAACATCCTCAGGTGGGATTTCAACTCCTAGATCACCACGAGCAACCATTAAACCATCACTATATTCGATAATTTCATCTAAATTGCGAACTGATTCAGCATTCTCAACTTTAGAAATAATAAGGATATTTTCTCCTCCATGTTTCTTTAATAAATCTCTTAGTTGGATTAAATCTTCCTTACTTCTAACGAAGCTTGCGGCGATGTAATTAACTTTATTTTTACATCCAAAGATAATATCTTCTTCATCTTGCTTAGAGATGAAGGGAAGAGAAAGGTGAGAATTAGGGCAATTAACACCACGCTTATTTCTTATAACATCGTGGTTTAAAGCTTTAGTAACTAACTCTTTATTTTTTTCATCTTTTTCAATGACTTCAAGTGTTAAGTTTCCATCATCTAATTTTATACTATCACCGACTTTAACATCATCGTATAAACCTTTAAAAGTGACAGAGAATAACTCTTTAGTGCCCAAAACTTTATTCATAGTAATTCTTACGATATCATTTGTCTCAATCTGAGCCGCACCATTTTCAAAATCATGTGTTCTAATTTCAGGACCTTTAGTATCGAGCATAATAGGAATTAAAATCTTTTCTTCCTTTTCAATCTCACGAATGATATTTATCTTATTGAGGTGTTCTTCATATGTTCCATGAGAAAAATTAAGTCTGGCGACATTCATACCAGCACTTAATAGTTTTTTAAGCATTGGTTTTTTATCACTGCTTGGACCAATAGTACAGACAATCTTTGTGTTTTTATTTAATTGTTCAATCATAACTCACCTCATGCTAATCTTTTGGCCACTTCTAATAAATCAATAGAGCCTTTTCTTTTCATGGTTAAGGCTTTTTCAATATCTAAATATTGGAGTTTATTATCGATTATTCCAATGCAAACTCCTGAAGTATCTTTGGCGATAAGGTTTACAGCATAATCACCCATTCTTGAAGCTAAAACTCGATCATTTGCAGTTGGTGAACCACCTCTTTGCATATGACCTAAGACTTCTGAACGAGTATCAAAGCCAACTTCACGCTCAATCTCGTGGGCTAGTTCATCGACATTGATGATCTTTTCCGCAACGATAACCATCGCATGTCTTTTACCATCGCTCTTTTGTCTTTTTAAATCGTTTAAAAGAGCAGCCTTATTTGTAAGTTGTTCATTGATTAAAGTGAATTCTGCACCACAGGCAAGGCCTGCATAAGCCGCTAAATCACCACAATGATGGCCCATAACTTCAACGACAGAGCAGCGTTGATGCGACGTTGATGTATCACGAAGTTTATCGATGCAGTCGATTATCGTATTTAAAGCCGTATCAAATCCGATAGTAAAATCAGTTGAAGCAATATCATTATCGATAGTTCCAGGAATGGCAATAGTATGAATTCCTTGACGGTGGAGCGCGAGCGCACCTTTATATGTTCCATCACCACCGATAGCAATAAGTGAATCTATTTCCATTTCTTTTAAAATATCTGCGGCTTTTTTCTGTGTCTCAAGTTCGACAAATTCTTTAAAACGAGCAGTTCCAATAATCGTGCCACCGCGATTGATGATGTCAGAAACCGAATGCCTTTCCATCTTAACGATATTTCTTTTGATAATGCCTTTATAACCATCGTAGATAGCATAGACCTCAAATCCTTGTGAAAGTCCTGATCTAACGATTGAACGAATACAAGCATTCATTCCTGGTGCATCACCACCTGAAGTTAATATCGCAATTTTTTTACACATACTTACCTCCAAAATATAATTAAAAATTAACCATATATATATTAGTATAGATTATTAACAAAACAAAATTATTAACCATTAAAAATCAATGAAAGCGTTTTTTTAAATAATTATTAAATACAATAAATGAGTTTATTCTTTGAAACTAATCTATATTAAAACTAACATTAACCTGATGTTCTAGTGATAATTAAATGATAAAAAATTAGTTTAATTATCACTTTCATAATAAAAATGATAATTAACATTATATTTATGTTGTTTAATTATCATTTTTCCCTTATACTATATTTAAAGGAGTGTAAGAATGAGAAAATCTGGAATCTATAAAGTTAATTTTTATGGTCATGAAGCAGAGTATAAGTCTTTTTGCCCAACAGCACTACAAAACCTAGAGTTTGAAACTTTTGATTCATATACCACTGATCTTTTAGCAAAAGTAAATTATCAGCTTGGTATATTAAATGAACTATCGAAAAATATAAGAGGTACAGATCAGTTTTTAAGTTCTTATATTAGAAAAGAGGCATTATATAGCAGTCAAATCGAAGGGACTCAGGCAACACTTGATGATATATATAGCATTGAAAATGAAAAAGTGCTTGATCTAGACGTTGAGGAAGTTATCAACTATGTTAAAGCAATAAAATATGCTATTAAACTACTTGATGAGCTGCCCATTTGCTCAAGATATATAAAAAATGTTCATCGAATACTAATGAATGGTGTTAGAGGTGAGAATAAAGAGCCTGGAGAGTTCAGAAAATCTCAAAACTGGATTGGTGCAGCGAACAGTTCATTAAAAGATGCAAAATATATTCCTCCTAATATCGATGATATGAATAAATGTATGGCTGATTTAGAGGAATATATAAATAGTTCAGATGATGGACTAGATATACTAGTCAAAGCTTCATTAATTCATTATCAATTTGAAACAATTCATCCTTTTCTTGATGGCAATGGTCGAATAGGAAGAATGTTAATCGTTCTATTTCTAATCACAAAGAATAAACTGTCTAATCCATGCCTTTACATTTCTTATTTTCTTAAAAAGAATCAATTAGAGTATTATGATCGAATGTCATACGTAAGAAATAAAAATGATTATAATCAGTGGATCAATTTTTTCTTAGAAACTATGCATAACGCAATTTTGTCTTCAATCAAATCATTAAAGGAACTGACAGGATTAAGGCAAAGGAACAGTTTACTTATTAAAGAAAGAGATTATTGGTTATTAGATTTTCTTGAAAACAACCCTATTATCGATGCAAGAAGTGCTAGTCAAAAACTTGGTATGGATTATTTAAAAGTTAATAGAGCAGTACATCGCTTTGTAGATTTGAAAATATTAACAATAGTTAATAAGTCGAAGAAAAGAAGACTATACATTTATAATGATTACATGAAAATACTAAAAACAGAAGATTAATAGAAAAATTTTAATTTGCATATTGACAAATATTTTATAAAAATGCTACCATAAAGACGTAAGCAAGCGCTTACATTATCGAAAATAGCAGATCGCCCCCATAATCTTGATTATGTTAAATAATTAACGATTTGCCTGGCTTTTAGCCATGAGGGGCGATCTTTTATTTTTGGAAAAAAGGAGGCTTTATGAAGCTTAAGAAAACATTTATACCACTTGTTTTACCACTTTTAATCCTCACTTCTTGTAATGACAAAGATAGTTTCAAGTATGAAGGTGTTATCAGTGATATAAGAGTGGCAGAAGTCGGCACTACTCATACAGTCAGTGGAGTAGTTGTAAAGCATGTCTACACCGGACAGTCGACCCCTTACATCACAGGATTTATGTTAGCTAATGAATCTGGATGTATCTACGTCTGGGGTGAAACAGTTGCCAAAACTGTAAAAGTTGGCGAAAAAGTTAAGGTTGAAGGAAAGAAAGCCTATTATGTTCCTCAAACTGATGAAGGTGCAGCAGCAGCGAGCGGATATAAAGGTCAACTCCAATTAACTAATCCAGTATTAATTGAAAATATTGGTGGAGAACATGATATTCCTTCAAAGGCGATAACGAGCATTGATAATATTAATGAAGTCACTCGTCACGCTGTAAACGATGATATATCTAATAATATCTATCGTGCGATTGGTCGCGTAACTAAGACCATCGGTGGTGATTATACCAACTACTATTTGTATGACCGCAATAGAGAGGATGCAATTAGTTTTTATACACAGTCAAATGGTAAAGACTATGCATGGTTAGAGCCATATGTTGATAAATATGTCGATATGACATTCATCGCAATAAATGCTAAACCTGGAAATGCTTTGTGGAGAGGTTTGCCAGTATTAGTCAATGATGACTCGATTACAATCAGCAATGAAGATGAAGCAAAATACGCTGCTGAACGTGCACTAAAGACCTTGCTTGATTCTTATTCTGATGAAACAAAAGTTTCTGTTAAAAATACCGATGAACTTCTTGAAGGTGTTAAACTAAGTTATTCTTCTAAGAGTGAACTTGTCAGTATTAGTGAAACTACTGATGGATTCGATATCAACTTTAAAAAGCCAAGCACAGAAACAGAAGTTGAAGTAGAAATAACTGCTTCTTATAAAGGCGCAAGTTCAAAAGTGATTAAAAAGATAAAACTCGGTGTAGAAGTTAAACATCAAGCCATATCGATCAGTGAAGCTTTAAGCAAAGAAACTGGTACTGAAGTTATTATCGAAGGTATTCTTTCTCGTAAGACTTATAAGAGTGGTACCGATGATCCATTAGGTGGATTTATCATTGATAGCACTGGTTCAATAGTCGTCTATAATGATGCTCCATATATGGCAAGTTTAGCAAATGCTACTGAAGGAAATAAGGTCATGCTCAAAGGTACTATCGATAGATATATATCAACTAATACTGCTGAAAGTGGATATACTGGTGATGTCCAACTTAGAAATACTGAACTTCTATTCGTCGATGGTGCAAATAATCCTATTCCAAGTGAAGCGATAGAAGAGAAGACTGTTGAATGGATACAAAGTCAACCTGCAACCAATAATATTTCTTCAAAAGTATTTAAAGTTACAGCCAAAATAATTAAATCAACAGGTTATGCAACATCATATAGTTTAAAGGATCCAAATAACCTCGATAAATCCTTATCAGTATACTCACAAAGAAGTGGTTCTGACTTTTCTTGGTTAGATCCATATGCTGATCAAGTGGTAACATTATATGTCGGTGTTCAAAATCTTCAATTAAGAAGTGGATCACCTAACTGGAGATGTTGCCCAATTCAAATAATAAGCGCTAATTAATTCCGAAGATATAACCCTCTATATCTTTACTCCTTTCTAGAAGAGGTTGAGCCCCCACTCAACCTCTTTTATCTTGTTTAATTCTTTTAATTGTATTAGAATATCTACCAATTGAGGTGTAGTATGATCGATAGTTATATTGTCAGTTTAGTTAGTAAAAAATTAGATGTAAATGAAAAAAATGCCATGATGGCTCTGCGTTTGCTTGAAGAGGGTGGAACAATTCCTTTTGTTTCAAGATATCGTAAAGAAGAGACTGGTGGACTGACCGATATTGAAATAAGTAATATCGTTAAAGAATATAAATCTATCGGTAATTTTGTCGCAAGACAAAATACCATATTAAAAGAGATTGAATCTCAAGGAAAATTGGATGATGAATTAAGACAAAAGATTTTAAACGCCAAAACTTTAGCTGAACTTGAGGACATCTACCTTCCATATAAGCCGAAAAAGAGCACCAGGGGAAGCAAGGCAAAGGCCGCTGGACTCGACGTCTTGGCTAAACTCATCGTCGAAGATAAGGATGCTGACTTTGCTTCATTTATTAAAAACGATACACCTTACAATACTGTAGATAAAGTTAAACAAGGTGCGCTTGATATCATCGCCGAAGATATTTCAAGTGATGCTGATATAAGAGCATATATTAAAAAATTGATGGAAGAGTATGGATTGATAAAGACGACATTGATCAATGAAGAAAAGGATCCACAGAAGAAATATCATCTCTTTTACGATGGTCAATACTCGATAAAGACGATAAAGACACATCAGTTTTTAGGAATTAATCGAGCGAGCAATGAGGAAGTAATTAAATATAAGTTCATTTATGATGAAGATAATATTTTAAATCACATTTATAATGCATATTTTAAAAATAACAAGAGATATGTCGACATGTTAAAAGAAACTGTTCGTGATTCCTTCTCACGCTTAATCGAGCCTTCAATCAGCAATTATCTTTCTTCGTCGTTATTTGAAAAATCTGAAGAAGATAGTTTAAAAAGCTTTGAGTCATCTTTAAACGATATATTAATGAAATCACCATATAAGGCTAAAAGCATTTTAGGATTTGATCCGGGCTATTCCCATGGATGTAAAATCTGCATCATCGATGGAAATGGAAATGTTTTATACCACGGAGTGATAAAGCCAACGATTTCTGAAAATGCCATGCTTAAAGAAGCACCGGGATTTATCGAACTTTTGAAGAGATTCAATGTTGAAATCATCGCCTTAGGAAATGGTACAGCGACAAGAGAGGCGGAAGATTTTATTCGACTTTGTTTAAAAGAAGTTGAAGGATGTACCTATGAAATCGTCAGCGAAGATGGGGCATCGATTTATTCTGTCACTGATGTAGCAGTGAATGAATTTCCAAATTTAGATCCAAATCTTCGTTCCTCCATATCGATTGCCAGAAGACTTCTTGATCCTCTAGCGGAACTTGTCAAAGTCGATCCTTCTGGTCTTGGAGTAGGGCAATATCAGCACGATTTAGATAAGAAAAAACTCCAAGAACACCTTTCTAACGTCGTTTTTAAAACTGTTAACGATGTTGGTGTCAATGTCAACACCGCTTCTACTTCACTCCTTTCCTATGTCTCGGGTATAAATAAAACGATTGCAACAAATATCGTTGAACATATTAAAAAATCTGGTGATATAAAAAACAGAAAAGAACTTCTTAAAGTCAAGGGATTTGGTGCAAAAGCTTTTGAAAATGCCGCAGGTTTTTTAAGAATCGATGGAAATGAACCACTAGATATAACTTCTATTCATCCAGAGTCATATGAAAAGACTTATCAGATCTTAAGTAAATTGAATCTTAAATATCCTGATGATATTGCTTCAATAAAAGAATTATCGGTGAATGAATTTATAAATGCGGCAAAAGCATTAAATATCAGCAGTGTCTTGGCTGAAGATATCTATAAAGAATTAGTCAAAGAAACTCGTGATCCACGTGGAGAAGCGATTAAATTTGAAAGAAATAATAAGTATCGCAGCATTGAAGATCTAGTTCCAGGAATCATCTTAAGCGGTGTTATATCAAATATCACTGATTTCGGGTGTTTTGTTGATATAGGTGTTCATGTCAGTGGGTTGGTCCACATTTCACAAATTGCCAATGCTTATGTTTCAAAGGATAAGATAAGAGACTTTATAAAAATCGGTCAAGTTGTAAAAGTCAAGGTTATTGAAGTCGATGTTAAAAGACAAAGAATTAATCTTTCAATAAAAGATGCAAATTGATTGGAATTGATGTAAAATAAAAAAAGGAGGTAGTATGCCAGAATACCTAACGAAAAAGAATATCTGTGGTAAATTTGGAATATCGAGTGATGCTATACTTTCTATAGCCCATATCACTGCATTAGACGATGGACGTATTGATGTCAATCTCGAACATACTAAATGCAATTTCTATGGTAATCAATTGAAGATTCAACTCTGTATTAACATCAAGAAAGAGTATATTACAAAGGTTTCTTCCATTGAATTAACACAGAAGATAAAAGATGATATCGTCTTCGCCATCAAGTCACAAGTCGGATTAAAGAATATCGACGTCAGAGTGTTTATTGAGTTCTAATGGCTGATCAAAGTTATATTTCTATCCACAATAAGCTAGTCAAACAATTCCGACGCAGCGCTACATATATCTGCTGGGTTGGTGTTTTAGCTATGTTTGCACTTTTATTTTTTTTGTTCTCACTCTTACGTTTTAATTCTTATCCAGGAGCTGAAGATAACACTAATGTCGGACTCGGTGGAACTTTTAATATTCCAACATTTCTTGTTTTAATATTTATCAACTTACTTCCACAAGAAGTGATTATAACTTTGCTTTTTTTAGCAAATGGAATTTTTTCGGGATTATTTATCTATTTAGGACTTAATGCTAGAAAAGGAAAGAAGTGGCATCTTTATTCAGGAATAATAATCTATTTTATCGATGCAATTGGATTAATACTTGTATTAATTAAGCCAGTGATGAATGCGATCAATACATCAGACATCTTTTTGTCCTTAGTAGTTCACATCATTTTCTTATTTATTCTTTGCTATGCTTTTTATAAGCGCGCAAGAATCGTCGCTTTAAAGGATCGAGCGAGAAAAGATATTAGATTTGAAAGAGTTGAAACGAATAAAAAAGTTGTTATATCTTATAAAAAGAGCGAACGTGAACTAGATGAAGGAGTCAGCGTATTGATCGATGAAATTGATAATGACAAAAATGCAAGTATTGAGGAGAATAAAAATACACTAGATAATCAGAGTAAATAGTGATATATTATTTAAGGACTTATGAAGCAAAGTGAAATTAGAGAAAAAATTATCAGTGCTGTTTATACCGCAAATTTTTTAACAGATAGTGGTATAACTTTTGAATATGCTGATGTTTTGGAGGATTCCTTTGAAGAGGAATACGAAAATATTTCTAGTTTTGCAAAGAGTTTATACGTTAAATCTTTAATCAATCAAGATGAAGCGATTAAAAACATTCAAAGCAATTTGACAAAGTGGTCTTTTAATCGTTTAAATCGAGTTATTCAAGCTATTTTAATCACAGCTTATACTGAAAGAAATGTCATCAACGAAACTGATAAAAAAGTTATCATCAATGAATATATTGAATTATCAAAAAAATATGGCGATGCTAATGATTATCGCCTAGTCAATTCTGTTTTAGATAAGGTGTTAAATTGAACAAGCCTGTATATAGTGTTTCAGATTTATCATCATTTATTAGTGAAGTCCTTCAGGGCTCTTTTTTTCATAATATATGCATAAGAGGAGAGATAAATCAGCTGAGCAAAAAAGGAAAGTTTACTTATATTACCTTAATTGATTCTAACGAGCAAGGGGAAAATATTTCTTCGGTTTTAAATGTTGTTATCGGACCATATTGCGATGTTTTAGCTACGAGTTTAAATGTCGGTGATATCGTTTTAATGAGTGGTAATTTAACTTACTATAAAGCGCGTGGAACCATATCGTTTTGGCCGTCTGTAATTAAAAATGATGGCGAAGGTCAAGAATTAATTCGACTAGAAAAATTAAAGCAAAAACTGCACCAAATGGGAGTCTTTGATCCTTTAAAGAAAAAAGAACTTCCAAGGATAGTACATAACCTAGCAGTGGTCACTTCAAATAGTGGAGCAGTCATCAATGATATTCGCTCAACTTTAAAATCTAGATTTCCAGTTAAAATAAAGGTTTATTCAGCTCTTGTTCAAGGAAATGAAGCTTCAAATAGCTTGATTAAGGCTTTAGATTTAGCGATAAAAGATGAACCTGATTTAATAATTTTAGCTCGAGGTGGAGGAAGCAAAAGCGATTTAGCTCCGTTTAATAACGAAGAATTGGTGCTTAAAGTATTTGATTCACCAATCCCTATTATTTCCGCCGTCGGACATCAAGTCGATACATCGCTGACCGATTTAGCAGCAGATAAAAGTGCGATAACACCGACTGAAGCGGCGACCATGGTCGGTTTGAGTTTAAAAGAAGTTGAACAGAATCATATTAATTATCGCTCATCTTTAAAATCAATTATCAGCCGACGAGTTGATTTATTAAACGAAAGATATTTAAGCATCAAAAAAAGATTTGAGCTCAGCTCTCCTTCAGCTTTGATTAAGATTAAAGAAAAAGAGTATCAAAGTTATCGTGAAAAGTTGAAGAGAGTGCTAAGTGAAAGGTATGGAATAATTAAGAATAGATTAGAGCAGAAAAAACTTCTTCTCGCCTCATCAAATCCTTTAAATATTTTAGAAAAAGGCTATGCGTATGTCTATAAAGGAGAGAACAAAGTCACAAGCATCGAAGAAATTAAAGAAGAAGACTTATTAAAAGTGTTTTTAAGAGGTGGAGAACTAGAAGTCATTGTTAAGGGGAAGAAAAAGTATGAATGAAAAATATGAAGATTTAGAAAAACAACTAGATGAAATAATCAGCAAAATGCAAGATGAAAAAAAAGATATTGCTGAAATTATGTCACTATACAAGAAGGGACAAGAAATCTTGAATAAACTTGAGTCAAAAGTAAAAGATATTAAAGAAGAAGTAGATAAGTTTAACGAGGAGGAAAGTGGAATATAAGGGAAGAGAAGTCGATCTATCTTATATTAAGTCATGTTCAAATGAAGAACTTCATGACTTAGCTTTTTTGCTTCGCGAAAAAATCATTGAAACCGTCGCTTCTACTGGTGGTCATCTTTCGAGCAATCTTGGAACGGTCGAATTGACCTTAGGATTAGCAAAAGTCTTTGATTTAGATAAGGACCAAGTTATCTTTGATGTAGGTCATCAAACATATGCATATAAAATAATCACGGGTAGAGATCTAAGCAGTTTAAGAAAAAAAGATGGTGTCTCACCATTTTCTTCAACTAATGAATCAAAGTATGACATCATCGATAACGGCCATTCATCAACATCGCTTTCATATGCTCTAGCGATAGCTGAAATGAAAAAGGCTCATGGTGATGACTCATTTACCATTGCTTTTATCGGCGATGGAAGCATCACAAATGGCCTTTCGTTTGAGGCATTAAATGAAATCGGTGCAAGAAAAGATTTAAATCTAATCATTGTTTTAAATGACAACGGGATGAGCATATCCAAAGCTACTGGTTCACTATCTAAACAATTTTTAAAACTACGACATAGTAGATTCTACCTTAAAAGAGTCTTGGCTTTTAGAAAGCTTGGAAAGATCAAAGGTTTTGGTTGGCTGTATAAATTCTTCCGTCACATTAAGAATTTTTTCAAGCACATCATCGTTCGAGACAATCTATTTGAAAGTTTAAACATCCCTTATAATGGTCCGTTTGATGGTAATAAAATAAAGGAAGTTAAAACTGCCTTAGAGTTTGCTAAAAACGTCAAGGGACCGATCATTCTTCACTTTAAAACGGTTAAGGGAAAAGGATATGAATTAGCACAAGATGATGAAGTAGGACACTGGCATGGAATTGAACCATTCGATATTAAAACAGGTAAACTTATCAAAGAATTCACCGAAGATTATTCCTATTATGCGAGTAGAGTAATATATAACATGTTGGTCGAAGATGAAAAAACATATCTTATATGTCCAGCGATGATTCATGGATCTTACCTTGAACAATGTTTTTTAGACTATCGAGAGAGGACATTTGATGTTGGAATCGCCGAGGAGCATGCGATAGTTTATGGTGCTGCGCTTTCGCTTTGTCATTATCATCCGATAATCTCCATATATTCGACATTTTTACAAAGGAGTTATGATGAATTGATTCACGACTTATGTCGAAATAAAAATGGCTCTATTGTCTTTATTGATCGAGCTGGGCTTATTGGAAAAGATGGTCCTTCTCATCAAGGAATATATGATGTTTCCTATTTAAAAACGATCCCAAATACCTATATATTTCATCCATATTCCAAAGAAGATTTAGATGTTATTTTGGCTAGAAAGAATGAAATATATGAAAGTAAAGTCAACCTCTTTGTCCGACTGCCAAAAGAAAAAATAATCAGTGATATATCTGACTATAATCGAATTAATGGTGCTGATACTTTGATAATCAGTGTTGGTAATTTAGGTGTTGGTCTGTTTAAAGAATTGAATGGTTTTGATACATTACTAATAAAGCAAATCCATCCTCTAGAAGAAGAGCAGTTAAAATTCATTCTTCAATACAAAAATATCATTCTCTATGATCCTTATTCAACAAATCTCGGCCTAGAATCTTCAATCGCTCACTTTTTAGCTTTAAATAGTTATCATGGTAATTATAAAGCTTATTCACTGCCTGTCTGTTATATCGAGAGCATGAGAATCGACGAACAGCTTGAAAAATATGAGCTTGATATAGAAACGATGAAGATAAAAATAGTGAATAATGCAGATTAGTATTTTTCTAGTAAATATTTAGTATTAATTTAGTTAAGAAAACGCTTTTAAAAACTTGTAAAAAATTATATAAGGAATATAATTTATACGAGAGGTGAATTTATGATTAAAATGCTTGTAGCAGTAATCAACAATACTGAGAAAGTTGAAAAAATTCTAAATGTACTTGAAGAGGGTGGAATTACTTCTGGCTGTATCATCGATGGAAAGGGAATGAATCATTCTCATCACATCCATGATGAAGAAGATAAGCAGCATGTTGGTATTTTAAGAAACTTCTTAAATCCTGAAAGAGTTCCATCTAAAACTTTACTATTCGTCGCTGAGAGTGAGAAGATTACATTTATAAAGAACTCTATATTAGACGCTTTCAAGGGTTCAAAAGAGAGTGATTTAGGTTTTATTGCAGAATTTGATGCCTGTAATACGACATTAATAACCAATAAATAAAGCGTATTGTCGAGGTATTTATGAATTTATTATTTAGTTTTATCGATTTTGAAGGAAGTGGCAACAATCCTTCAGTATTATTGCTTGCAATAGCAGTAATACTTTTGACTGGTTTGCTCATGAGTAAACTGACGAAAGTCTTGCACATTCCTAATGTCACAGGTTATCTTGTTGGTGGATTACTTCTTGGACCTGGTCTATTAGGTCTTATCAATGGATTTGATGGAATCATCAGCATATCGACTGTCGAGGCGTTAAAAGTTATAGTTAAAATAGAATTGGCCTTTATCGCCTTTACAATCGGTTGTGAATTTAAAAAAAGCTTTATCAAAAGCGTTGGAATCAAACCGATAATCGTCGCAGCTGGTGAAAGCTTCTTCGCCGTTATCATCATATTCGGCGTAATCATGTGTTTTTCACCACTACTAGTTAATTTACTTGATAAAACCATGGTTGAAGTGACATCATATGCCTTAGCCCTAGGTTCAATCGGTGCTGCAACGGCACCAGCGGCAACCTTGATGGTCATCAAGCAGTATCGCGCGAAAGGTGAATTAACCGATACATTGATTGCAACTGTCGCTGTCGATGATGCAACCGCATTGATTTTCTTTGGACTTGCCATCGCAATAATTGAAATAATAAGTCCAAATTCAGGTAATAGCAATATTGTTTTAAGCATTGCTTCACCATTTATCGCTATTATATTAGCCATTGGATTAGGAGTATTATGTGGATTTGCACTCGTTCTATTTACTAAATATTTCCACGGAAGAGGAACGAGGTTATGTGCGATATTATGCACAACACTTGGATGTTCTGGATTATGTTACGCAGTAAGTCTAGGATTTAATACATTATTTGCTAACTGTGGTTTATCAGGAAATAGCATTGAAGTTTCTGACTTATTTGCCGTTATGGTCGTTGGATTAATCTACACCAACTTCTCACCAGCGGAAGAAGAAACAGTCGAACTTGTCAATCGCTTCACCCCACCATTTGTCATGATGTTCTTCGTGCTTTCTGGTGCTGAGCTTGACTTTGGTGAATTAAATGGAAATCAGATAGTTGTTATCGTCTTATCTATCGCATGTTATGTCATCGCAAGAACAGCTGGTAAATATGCCGGTGTTCAAGTTACAGGTAGACTATGTAAGCTGCCGTCAAAAGTAACAAATCTTATGGCCCTTGGACTTATGCCACAAGGTGGTGTCGCCATCGGTTTATCGATTACCGCCAGCCGACTTCCTGTTTTACAAGACATCAGTTTGATTATCTCAACAACGATCATCACTTCATGTATTATAACTGAACTCTTTGGTCCTTTATTTACAAAATTCATGCTTTATAAAGCAAAAGAAGCTGATCCGGCTTTAAAATAATAAAAAGCTGCATAGCAATATGCGGCTTTTTTAATGATTATATTTAAAAATATTCCTTAACAGAATCTATATTAAATGAAGAGCAGAGAATAAAGAATTGAAGAAATAATAAAAAGTTTAACTATCTATATTTAAGACGATACTATATAATATATATGATGAATAGAGAGAATGAAAGTTTTGATCGACGTTTATTTATATACTGCAGTTTGAATATCCTGATTGGATTATTCTTTATCTTTTCTGCATGTTTTACTTATTTTATCTACGGCATTCAAAATGGTACTGATGCGTCATTTTTGGCCAACACTTTTGCCGGCCTTTGCCTAATCAGTTCGGGTATATATTCTTTAATTAAAAAAGAGAGCAAACTATCTTCAGTAATTTTATCAGGTACAATTGCTTTAACTTTAAGCTTATTTGTCAGCATTATTATTTTCTTCTCTGAAGAATATGAACCGCGTAACAATTATTGTTTTGCCTTGCTTGAATTTGTCAATCCAATAGTGATGATCGTATATTATTTGACCGATGTTAAGGAAGACCATAAGTATTCTAATTATAAAACACTTTGGCTGATTATTTTACCGATAGTTTTTTATTCGGTAATTTCATTTTTCGTCGTTAAATTTACTGATAATAAGGTTAACGATAACTTGTTTACTGAAATATATGACAATAATTTCTTTTCACTAGCATTTATAGTTCTTGTTTACTTTTTATCTTATGCCATTGGATCGTTATATTTATTGTTAAATAAAGTAATCTATAAAAAATTAAGGAAAGGGAAGAATTAGTATGTTAAAACACCTTCACATTAAAAACTATATCTTAATCGATGAAATCGATATTGAATTTGACGATGGTCTTAACATCATCTATGGAGAAACTGGAGCGGGAAAATCAATCCTCGTCTCAGCATTAAATCTTTTAAAAGGTCAAAGAACCTCATTTGATCATATTCTTGATGAGTCAAAGAAGGCCTTGATAGAAGCAACATTTATTTTAACTGATGATTTTATCAAAACTCATCCACTACTTAAGGATTATTTAGATTCTAATGAATTGATCATCTCTCGCTCACTCCTTCCATCGAAGACTTCGCAGATACGAATAAATGGTGAATTAATAACTTTAAGTGAACTTGAAGAAATAGCAAAGGATGTCATTGATATAACATCATCTGGTTCATCTTTTTTGCTTCGAACTAATGAATATCAGAAGAATTTATTAGATAAATACATTGTCAGCCAAATTGGTCGTAAGTCATATGATGATTATAGTGCTAAATATGATGAGTATTTAAAGGCGATTAAAGCTAAAGAAGAGTATTTAACTTATTTAAGAACTAATGATATCGATAGCATTAGATTTAAACTAGAGAAACTTTCAAAGTATAATATCAAAGACAACGAATACGAAGATTTAAAAGAAGAGGCTATTGAAGCAGAGAAGTATTCAAAAAATCTCGCAGCCTATAGCAATTTTGAGGCTTTGGATAACGATGAATCCTTTCATGACATAATGTATAAACTGACTAAGTGTTTTAACGAAATAGATGATGAAGATTCACAAGAGTTGATATCATATATCGATGAAATTCGCGAAAGAGTATCTCATTACGCCTCAAAATGTGGGGAAGAAGAAAAGTATTTACAAAGAGTTGATTACATCAATTCGCGTATTTTTGAACTGCAACCTTTGATCAGAGAATATGAATCAAGTAATGCAGTAATCCAAACTATAGATGAATTGACAAGTAGACTAGATGAAGTGACAAACTCTGAGGATCATATAAAGAGTTTAGATAAAAAAGTCGAAGCTAAAAGAGCAGAGTGTTATAAATTAGCTAAAGAACTATCATCTATTAGAAAAGAATATGCGAAAAAAATCGATGAATATGTTCAGTATGAAATGAAAGGACTCTCATTAAAAGAAGATGGATTCAAAATTGAATTTACTGAAAAAGAATTATCTAGCAGCGGAATTGATGAAATCGAAATGTTGGTTTGTTTAAACAAAGGAATGGGATTTAAACCTCTATGTCAAACCGCTTCTTTCGGTGAGACTAGCCGCCTTCTAATCGCCTTAATTGCTAGCTTAAATAAACTAGCACCGATAGATACTTTGATATTAGATGAAGTTGATACAGGTGTTAGTGGTAAAATTGGCGTTAGCGTTGCTAAAAAACTTATTGAAATATCGAAGGAATCGATGGTTATTGCCATATCGCACCTTCCACCAGTTATCGCTTCTGGTGATAGTTTTTATCGTGTGTATAAAGAAGATGAAAACGAGAAGACCAGTACTCATATCAATAAAATGAGCAGAGAAGAGGCGTTAAAAGATTTAGCAATAATTTTAAGTGGTAAGGATGATGATCAAAAGGCTTATTCGTTAGCTGAGAGTTTAGTTGAGGAAGTTCACACTAAAAACTAACTAATATAGTACTAAATATCTACTAATAAATTACTAGAATAATTATTCTTCCAATTGCAATACTATTTTTGGAGGAATTTATGAATATATTAACTTCAATGCTCGCCATCAGTTCTGTCTATCTCGGTGGTGATAATATTGGATTTTCACTTAAGCCTAATGGAGTGATCATAAGTGGAACATATGATGTAATATGCGATAATCATATATATAATCCGAAAAATTTTGATATTAGACCGGGTGATATAATAATATCTATAGATAATCAACCTGTCGATAGCGTCGAACTTTTAAATCAATACATTTCAAGTAGCAGTGATTTAAATGTCGACTTAACTCTCATTCGTGAAGAAAAGGAGTTGAGCAGAGAATTAAAACTTAATAAAGTTGATGGTTCATATAAGACAGGCTTATTTGTCAAGCCGTCGACCATGGGAATCGGTACATCAACTTTTTATACGATGGACAATCAATTCGCTGGACTTGGTCATCCAGTAAAGGAATTAAACACGACAGTTCCAATCATCGAGGGTAATGTTTATTATAGTTCGGTAAATGGAATAAAAAAGGCTGAGGAAGGTAAAGTTGGTGAAAAAGTCGCCTCTTTAGATGTAAATAATAAACTCGGAAGCATCTATCGCAATACAGAATTCGGCATCAGTGGTTATTATACAAGCATTCCATCAAATGCAACGCTGATTGATGTCGCTGATTTTAGTGAAATTAAAACTGGTCCTGCTAAGATGCTGACAGTAATTGATGGAGATAAGAAAGAGTATTTTGACATCAACATAACTTCAATATCAAATATGGATACCAATAATGGGTTAAAAGTAGAAATAACAGACCCACGATTGATTAAGCTAAGTGGTGGAATAGTTGCTGGAATGAGTGGTTCACCGATAGTTCAAAACAATAAACTTGTCGGGGCAATAACTCATGTCATTGTTTCTAACCCAACAAAAGGCTATGGTGTCAGCATCGATAAGATGATAAATCATCTATTCATCGAGCGTTAGTATGGATTTAAAAAATAGGGGAAGAAGAGAAATCTTCTCCTCTTTTTTATCTATAATAACTTCTTTTAATAACTCACTTATTGGATCTAGTTCTTCTAAAAATTGAGTTTTTTTACTTAAATCTTCATATAAAAAATCAACATTTCTTTTGTTTTTTAATTGAATCAGATACTCACTAATCAAGATATGGAATTCAAGATAAGCAGGTTTTGAATCGATATATTCTTCTAAACCCTTTAAATACGCTTTATAAGCCTCATAGTCGTTAGAATCGATTAAGAAGAGGAGTTGATAGTAAATCAATAAAGTAGCCCCTAGAGCGGTCTTTTCTTCTTTTAACGAGGTGTTAGCCTCAGGAAGTTGATCAAATTCTTTTAAACATAGTGAACACATGATTTTATAAATAAGATTTAATTCATGCTTTTCATTCCTAGTATAAAATCTAAAATAAAAAGATGATCTTATTTTCTCTATATAATAAAAATCTTGATTATATAAGTGTATAAGTGATCTTTGCTTTTTTATTCCAATAAAAATTAAAAATGAAAAAACAACAAGGAAAAAAGTTGCGAAGAAGAATAACAGAATGTATATGGCAAGATTTTTAAAGAATGCACCAAGAAGAGCAAAAGTAAGAATTATAATGGTCGCAACTATGCCACTTATCGCTAATTTTTTCATATACTAATTATACCATTATTTGATAAAATAACCATATGAAACTGATTGCTCATATAGATTTAAATGCTTTTTTTGTTCAAGTAGAGGAATTAAAGGATCCAAGTTTAAAGACCAAGTTCGTCGCCGTTGGTGGAAATAGCAGCCGAAGTGTTGTTTGCTCAGCTAATTATTTAGCGCGTAAAAGAGGTGTTCATTCAGGAATGTCGATAAAAAAAGCGAAAGAATTATGCCCAGGCATAGTTATTTTAGATGGGCACTATGGATTATATAGTGAATATTCACACCGTTTCTTCGATTATCTACGAAAGATATTTAATCGTATCATGCAGACTTCTATCGATGAATGCTACATCGATATAACTGATTTTACTGATAAAGAGCATGCTAGAGACTTTTTAAGAGATTTACAGATAGATCTATTTAAAGATACAGATTTAAAATGTTCAATTGGCTGTGGACCGAATAAATTCTTGGCAAAGATGGGTTCAGATTATCAAAAGCCGATGGGTTTGACGATGATTTTTAAAGAAGATGTTGAAAGAATTCTCTGGCCAATACCTATCGGTGATATGTATGGAATAGGAAAAAAGACTGCTCCGACTTTAATAAGTCTAGGCGTTAAGACTATCGGTGATTTAGCAAATACTTTGGATACAAAAGTAATGAAAATTCTTGGAAGCATGTTTTTATATCACAAGCAACATGCGATGGGGGAAGGAAACGATGAGTTAAACTATGAGCACTTTGACCCTAAAAGTGTTTCAGCCGCTCGAACTTTTTTAGAAGATACTAGTGATGAAGAAGAACTTTCAAATATGATAATCAAGCTATCTAAGCAGGTAAGCAAGGAGTTGATTAAATATAAGAAAACTTCTAAATGTGTTGTCGTAACTTTCAGAACTGCAGATTTTGTCACTAATTCTAAGAGAAAGCAATTTGATACATATGAAAATGATGCTGCTAAAATCGCTTCTCGTGCACTGCAGATATTTGAAACTTATTATAAATATGAGCCGCTCAGACTTATCGGCGTAGGCGTGAGTGATGTGATTAATACATTTGATGCGACTGAACAAATGAATATTTACATGATTAAAAAAGAAGAAAAGAGCGCAGTTAAAGAAGAGCAGAGAAAAGAAACAAGTGATGGAGGATATGAAAATCGCTTTCATATTTTAGATGATGAAGATATCTGATGTAGCTAGTGAATACTTAACCTACCTCGTAGTTGAAAAAGGCGATGTCCAAAATACTATCAATACATATAAGGAAGACTTAACTCAATTTATCGATTTAATTAAAGATAAAGATGTCGAGGACTTATCGATTGATGATATCTACGATTTCATGAAACATCTTTCTAATACGAATAAAAAAACAAGCACGATAATAAGAAGAACGACGACGATCAGGGGATTTTATCTTTTTTTAAATCGCGAAAATTATATCGATGTGCCATTAAATGGTTTAAGACTACCAAAGAGTGAATCACACCTTCCTTCAGTGTTATCGTTAGAAGAAGTCGATGCTTTATTTGATGCGATTGGAAATAAAAAAGATGGAGAAATCAGGGATCGTGCGATGTTTGAGTGCATGTATGCTTCCGGCCTTAGAGTTAGTGAACTACTTACCTTAGAACTAGGTAATATCAATTTTAAATCAGGTTATATTAGGATTAGAGGAAAGGGAAATAAAGAAAGAATAATCCCTATCGGTGAATATGCTTTGTACTACTTACAAGATTACATCGATCGAGTTAGAAAATATAATCCCAATAAAAAGAGCAAGTACGTTTTTTTAAATAGAAGTGGCGAGATTATCTCAAGACAATATTTCTTTAAAATGGTTAAAAAATATGCCACACGTGCTAATATTGATGCTCAGATATCACCGCATACTTTAAGACATAGTTTTGCAACCCATCTTATTGAAAACGGTGCAAACTTAAAGGAAGTTCAAGAAATGCTTGGTCATAGTAAAATTGAGACAACACAAATATATACTCACCTCTCGACCAAAAGAATTCTATCCGCCTACGATGCCTTTATGAAGAAGATTTGACTTTATTAATTGTAAGTTGACTTGATTTAAGTTATAATTTTTGTGGAGGAAAAATTATGAAATTTAAAAGAATATTTTTAATCGTCTGCGACTCAATGGGTGCTGGATTTATGGATGATGCCAAAAAGTATAACGACTATGGTGCAAATACTTTACTTCATATTTCTAATGCTTGTAATGGTTTAAATATTCCTAATCTAAATAAATTAGGCATTCATGACATTGTAGAAATAAAGAATACTGATAAAGTTGAACACAAAAGTTCATATACATTAAAACTTAATGAAGCCAGCAACGGCAAAGATACCATGACTGGTCACTGGGAAATGATGGGTATAAAGACTGAAAAACCTTTTAAAACCTTTACTGACACCGGTTTTCCAAAAGAGTTGATCGATGAATTAGAAGAGAAGACAGGACGCAAGGTCATCGGAAATAAGGCTGCTTCAGGAACGGAAATCTTAGTTGAACTCGGTGAAGAGCAGAAAAGAGATGGCTCGTTGATAGTTTATACTTCGGCCGATTCTGTCTTACAGATTGCGGCACATGAAGAAGTTATCAGTGTTCCTGAACTTTATCATTACTGCGACATCGCAAGAGAAATCTGCAATCGTCCAGAATACTTGCTCGGTCGTATTATCGCACGTCCATTCCTTGGAAGTGATAAAAATTCGTTTAAAAGAACGCCTAATAGACATGACTTAGCACTTTCACCTACTGGTAGAACCGCTATGAATGATTTAAAGGACGCTGATTACACAGTATCTTGTGTTGGTAAGATAAATGATATATTTAATACATCCGGTGTCACTAGAACCGTTAAAACAGTTTCAAATAGCGATGGAATGGAGAAAACCATTGCTCAAGCTAATGAAAATGATTGGACTGGCTTATTGTTCTTGAATCTCGTCGAATTCGACTCTGAATACGGCCATCGTCGAGATCCAGAAGGCTATGGAAGAGCAATCGAAACATTTGACAAAGAATTAGGACAATTGATCGATGTCATAAACGATGATGACTTGATTATGATCACTGCCGATCACGGCAACGACCCAACTTGGACCGGAACAGATCACACAAGAGAAAAGGTCCCACTTCTATGCTACAGCAAATCATTTAAAAATGGTTGTTATTTAGGTGAAAGAAGTTCATTTGCTGATATTGGAAAAACTATATTAAGTAATTTTAATGTCAAACCTTCTTCAAACGAAATAGGAGAGGCAATCGATGAATTGCTTAAGGAAAAAGCTTAGTGCTCTAATTCCTCTTGCTGCATTTACATCAATTACCACATCCTCGTGTTTCTTTGTTGTAAAAGCGCTTGAATTCAATGTAATTGCGCCTAAAGGTGCTCCTTCACTTGCCTTACTCGCTTATGCTGATGATTATAATCACGTAACGATAGAAAACAATACGGCAAATGTCAAAGCAGCATTCTTTTTAGATGAGTATGACATCATAATATTCGATACTTTTACTGGATTAAAGCTTATACAAGATAAGGGGGCTGAGTTTAAACTCGCTCGTGTTATTACGAATGGAAATCTCTTTTTGGTCAGCACTGGGCACGATGAAAACGACATCATCGAGTCTAGTGATAATATCTTAGGATTTGGTGAAGGACTTTTTCCCGATAGAGTATTTAAAGCAACCCATCCAAATCTAAAGATTTCAAACTATTATAATTCTGCCGCTAATGCTGCGGTAGGACTGTGTAATGGTGAATACGAGGGAAGAGCAATCGACTATCTAGTCATGTCCGAACCATTTATCTATAATACATTGAATAATAAATCCTGCTCGACATATGGAAAGAGCAAAGTTGTTGAAAATATAAAAGAAACATTTATTAAATTCAGTGCCGACCGTGGTGTTGAATTTAATGGATTTCCGCAAGCTGGTGTCTTTATATCAACCCGATTAGATGAAACAACTGATAAAAACAAGAAGAAAAAAGTCGATAATTTCTTTAAAACCATCGATACAGAATTAGATAGTTTGGAGCGTTCAGGTGCAAGAGATTCATTAAAGACTCTCATGGATTATGGAAGTCTATATGAGCAGGAGAACATCTTTGGATTGAATTATAAGACGCTAGAAGCCCTTCAGATTGATGGAAAGGAAGTGATTAATAAACTATCCTACTATTCATTTGAATACGATATCGTAAGCTTTGCAAAGATGTTTATGTCAACATTAAATCTGGATTTAATTGACAAAGACTCTTTATCTAAATATTTTGGTTAAAAATGCTGAGAAACCTCAGCATTTTTTGCTATAATAAAAAGCATGAAAACAAAAAAGAACCTTTATACAAAGATATTCAACTCTAATTTTTTCTACACTGGCATCGGAATAATACTTCTCATCATATCATATATCATCCTTTCAACGAGTTTAAAAACGGCGCTTGTACCTAAAATAGATAAGATTATTTTTTCCATGGGTGAATTATTAAAAGAGAAGTCATTTTATAAAAACTTTTTCACCACTATATTTAAGTTATTATTTACTACAACCTTTACATTTATTTTTGCGGTTGTTCTTGCGCTTATCAGCGCTAACTTTAAAAGGTTTGTAGGAATCATCAAACCATTTATCGTCGTGCTAAAATCATTTCCTACTATATGTATACTTTTAATTCTAATATCAATAACAAAGTTTAGCGAACACATCGTTTTGTTTTTGGTCGTTTTTCCTATCGTCTATGAAGGACAACTTGAAAGAAGTCAAACCATAATAAAGCAATACGAGTATGATTTAAAGCTTGATGGAATAACTAGATGGAATAGAGTAGTCCATATCATTCTTCCTTTGTCTTATAAAGAATTCATCATCCTTCTGCTCCAATCCGTCGGTTTAGGATTTAAATCATTAATCATGGCTGAAGTGGTAACTGGCTCAAGCACAAAGCTTGGGATTGGAAACTTTTTAAACTCTGCCTATATTAATTCTAACTACAATATGATGTTTGCGATAGCATTTTATACATTGATATTTATCATCGTCATCGACTGCATATTAGAGTATCTTAAATACCGTTTAAGTGGTAAAGAAGAGGGGTTAATAAGCTGATTAGTAGTTTTCTAGTACTAAGTTAGTAGTAAATTGATATATATTTTTGGTTGATAAGTACTGCTTATAAAAATTGGTCGACAATTAGCGACATCGATAAAAGTGCCTATTTAAAGGATGTTTTTATATATTAGTTAACATAATAGAGATTATACGAAGTTATATATAATCAACATTTTTAGTTACTAACTGCTATATTTCATATTAAAAGTGTATATTAGTGCATTGTAATCAAACTATATACCTTGTTTTTTAGATCCTATGCTCTACACTTCTTAGCCGCATTAAAAAAGAGGTCAAGAGCTTTGACCTCTTAAGCATATTTATAAAACTGTTAAAAGAAGAATCCAACTAAGCCCGTAGAAGGTGAAGACCGCGACCAAATCATTGATAGTGGTGATTAATGGACCTGAAGCAACAGCAGGATCGATTTTAATCTTTTTAAAGATAAGTGGAACAACTGTGCCAGTGATGCTCGCTAGAAACATCGAAACGACTATTGATATTCCTGTGCAGCCTGAGATTAAGAATGAGAATCCTGGATCTTGTCCTTTTAGCAAGAATATATATAATCCGATGAACACTGTCGAAAGAGTTCCAAGAATTAATCCATTGCATAGTCCAACTCTTCCCTCTTTGAAGATGAGATATAGCTTCTCTTTTCCACTGACCTTATCGTCCATCAAGACACGAATAGTTACCGCTAGCGATTGTGTACCAACATTACCAGCCATACCTAGAACAAGTGATTGAAATGCGACGATTATTGGCAGTTCTTCTACAACCGTATCGAATAGTCCAACAGCGCTAGATACAAGTAAACCCAGCCCAAGCAGAACAATTAGCCATGGAAGTCTTTTTATTATGCTCTTCTTCAATTTCTCTTTTAAGTCTTCTTCTGAAGAGAGGGCGGCGAACTTTGCATAGTCATCGCTCATTTCATCATCGACCGATTGCATGAAGTCACTAGAAGTGATGACGCCAAGAAGTATATTTTCACTATTTAATACTGGTATTGAATCTTCGCTATAGTCGATGATTCGGCTGATGCTCTCTTCAATCTTTTCACTTGCATATACATATGGATACGAAGTCTTGATCAAGTCTTCAAGACTATCTTCGCTGCGAGCTATGATTAAATCGTGAAGATCAAGCGCACCAACTAATTTCTCTTCTTCATCAATTACATAAATAGTTGAAATATTGTCATTATCGGCCGCTTGTTTAACAAGTTCTTTCATCGCTTGTTTAATTGTGATTCCCTTCTTAATCGATATATAATTAGTCGTCATTATGCTACCGATTTGTTCTTCATCATATTCGCTTAATAACTCATATTCTTCTCGATGTTCTTCGTCCATTTTCGAAATGATTTCATTTCTTAAAGTATTCTCAACATCATCAAGATAGTCGACAGTCATCGAAGTCTCTAAATGCTTTAAAACTCCATGTATTCGATCTTTATCAAGTTCTTCAATATATTGATTGGTATTAGCACTATATTCAAGTACATCAGCTAATACTTCATCATCTAAACAAATATATATCTTTCTTCTCTGCTCTAAAGTCATCTCATCAAGAGCTTGAGCAATATCATTCTCATGATAATTCAAAAGAGCTGATTTTAACACTTCTAGATCATTCTCTTCATCTAAAAGCTTTATTATCTCTTTCTTATAGTCAGGATGAATTATTTCTTCATCCAAATCAAATATCTCCTTTTCCATGCTTCACCTCCATAAAATAAATGCAAGTGACCAAAGCAGAACTAAAATACTCTAGTGGTGCTAGGTCGATAAATAAAACTATCTATATCACATAACGAGTCGTCCATAACACCACCTCCTTTCGTAAAGGATATCACAGTTAATGAAAATGAGCAATAAAAAAAATTTAGTATCAATAACTAAATTAATACTAAATCATCACTAATAAACTACTAATTTGTCAAATTAGATAACTTCTTTAAAAATGTTAGCTAAACTGACCATAGATTTCTCAAGCTTAAGCTCATGCTCTTTCGAGTTATTTGTGCTCAAGGAGTCTGATATGGTTCTTATGACTATAAATGGAATATTTAGATGAAAAGCAATTTGTGCGATGCTACATCCTTCCATATCAATGCAAAGTGGTTCATCAAATTTCTTAATTTTGCCCATTAGAGGACTGCTAGACGTCAAGAAAGAATCGGCAGTAATAATATGTCCATAATGAATATTAAAGTCATACGACCATTTTATCGACGTTATCAGCGGTTTGAAGTATGGTGGGCAGTTAGACATTTGTCCATATCTATATCCAAAAGATGTTAAATCAACATCTAAATAGGATAATTTATTGGCAATAACTACATCAAAAGGCTTAACACTTTCTTTCAAAGAACCTGCGGTACCAATATTTATAACTTTTTCAATATCGATGATTGAGCTTATCGCACCTAGTGTATAGCTAGACATCGCCTTCCCTACTCCGGTGATTGTACAAAATACTTTTTTAGTATTTAATTCAAATTCGATCCCTTCTATTTTGCCTAACTTTAATGGGTTGCTTTTAACATTAAGAGAAGCAAAAAAACTGTTGAACTCTTCAAACATTGGAATTAGTAAAACTATATACTTAGATTTCTTCATCATAAAAAGACACTTCTGTTTTATATATCGCTTCTTCTGATTCTTCTATTTCTTCATCATCAGAATATATAACTGGGCATTTCTTAAAGAGGTCATCGAACTTCATCCTCTCTCTTTCGCCAGGTATAAATACATGTATTAAGTAGGCATTGGCATCTAATAAGCACCAAAGCGTTGAATTTCTATGTTCAATATGACTGATTTCTATTCCTTCATCATGTAAAACTCTTGCGACGGCATGGATAGTTCCCCAGAGTGTTGAAGAAGTGCGTGAAGTTGCGACGATAGTCACTTCATTGAGCGGTGTCATATTCTTAACATCATATACTTTTATATTCTTACACTTCATTTCCTGTAATTTATCGATTATCAATTCTTCTATTTTATTCATACTCCTCCTTTAAATAGTAACTAATGCATAGTTTAGATAATTTATTATTAAACAAAACATTTTTCTTTCCTGAAAGAAATTTAAAGTTTTCATTTAAAACCATTTTAAATCCTGAGCTTAAATTCTCTTTCATCGCCTTAATCATCTCTTTTGAATCATATCCTCGTGTAGGATCGATTTTATCAGCTGCATAGATGATTTTGGCATATTTTCCCATCGACCTGTTCCCTGTTGTATGGTACTTTATCGCTTCTAATACTCTTTCATCGTTGATCTTAAAAAAGTTTTTGGCGATGTATTCACCAACAAATTGATGAAAAACAACTGGTGGATAGTCTAAATATTCCTTATAGTAAAGTTTCATAACCTCTTCTTGGTTTTCACTTTCTTTTCCAACATCATGTAAAATACCAGCGATAAATGCAATCGTTGGATCTAATCCATTTTCTTTTGCAATATCATATGATAACCAGGCGACAGAAAGAACATGCTGAAATCTCTTATCGCTATAAAATGCTTTTACTGTATCATAAAAATATAGTTTATGGTCGATTATATAGTGCAAAACTTCTTCGTTTACATCTAGTGATTTAAACTCTCTTATATCGGTAGAAGAAATATCATATTCGCGGCAATTTATAACCTTGATGTTGTACTTTTTTATCGATGGATGATTTGTCGGACAAGAAGGACGAGAAACAGCAATTAACTGTACTAAAGAAGAGATTTCATCGATGTCCTTCCATCTATCAAGCTTATAAACTTGATCAAATCCGATTAAAAAGTACAGTGTCTCATTTTTATATAGATTTTTAAAATATCTTACCGTATCTATTGAATAGTTGACTGGTGCATCGCTATCGATTTCAAATCTTGAAACCAAAAAATCATCATCACCTTTAATCGATAGATTAAGCATATTCAATCTGTCATTGATATCGATAGGTGTTTTCCAGCGAGGATTTTTTGACGGAATCAAAATAACTTTGCTGGCCGAAACTTTTTCTTTAACTTCTTTCGCAATCTGAATATGACCTCGATGAATAGGGTCAAAAGTTCCACCAAAAAGAATTAATGACATCTTAATACCAAGGGTTTGAACCTAAATTAACCAAGACTTTACTCGGTGCATAGACATCAATTACTTGATTATTGGCTTCTAAAATAATGACAGCAAATCCTGCGATTTGAATCGCCACACTACCGCTATTTGGTAGTTCAAAATGATTTTGCTTTAAATCTTTGATATCGGTAATTAAAGTAGATACCGGTTTTGTTTCTTTTGTAACAACAAATGAATTAAATGTCGCATTTGATTTTGCAAGTTTTGTTCGTTGAACATCGACCGTATTAGCACAAACGATTGTGAAGTTAGTATTAGGTCCTTTGACAAAATCGATCTTAGCGAGAGTTCCTAAAAGAAAACTCTGCTCTTCTTTGACTTGATATGTTCTTAAATTTATCTCATTGCGTGGGATGATATACTTTAAAATATTTCTTTCAACATTATTTATCATCGAGCGAGAATTAAATATACCTGCGGTATCGTAAATATATGAATTTTTATCAAGTGGAATCTTGATTACATCAATGGTTGTGCCTGGGAATGAAGATGTTGTTATTAACTTATCAGTTTTATTCTGATAGTTCTTTAATAAACAGTTGATAATCGAGCTTTTACCTACTTGGCTAACACCCATGAAATACACATCTTTTCCACCTCTCAAACGTTCAATTGTACTCATGACATCGTCGAGATTGTAGTTTTTTAGCGAAGAGATGATTAAAGTTTCAAGCGGAGTTATTCCACTCTTAGCCAATACACTTTTCGTGTGAGCTAAAATCTTTTCTTCATTAAAAGACTTAGGAAGGACGTCACGTTTATTTAATATGACAAAAACCTTGCTTATTTGAAGTTCATTCAAGCTGGTGATCATTCCTTCTTCTAAACTTCCACAAAGCGAAAAAGTATCTAAGACCCAAACAATCAAGGCCTCTTTTTCCTTAGCTCTTTGTAATATTTTGTGGAAATCCTCATTAAAGGCTGGAACTTGATTGTCTTCATTATAATGTCTTAAACGATAGCATCTTTGACAAAGGTGTTCTTCACTAGACTCTAAATGCTCTTTATCAATATAACCAGCTTCTCTTTTATTATTTGATTGTAAAATAGCACCACATCCATAACATCTTTTGATTTTAATCTCACTTGTTACGCCACTTGTCTTCGGTCTCATCAAATCACCTCCACCTTTCTTTTTGTCGCTTCTCTTCCAAGCATATTCTTTTTAAAATATCTTTTTCTTAACGGACGATCTATCAGTCGATTAAACTTTGTCGTCCATTGGTCTTTTTTGCTTAATGGTTCAGTTAAAATCGTCAGCGAACCAAGTTTTCGTCCGAGCTTTAAATCGGTAAGAATTTGATCACCGATTAAAATCGTATCTTTCAAATCAATGCCTAAACCCTTTAAGAAATTCTTTATTCTTTTAGTAAATGGCTTATGAGTAGATGGCAAAAACTTGACCTGAAGTTGCGAGCAGTAGGTCTTTACCCTCTTCTCCTTGTTGTTAGATATTATGATCGGTGTTAGTCCCAACTCTTTCAATTCACTGATAAGATTAAAAGTTTGAGCAGAAGGTACCATGACATTATAGACACTTAAAGTATTATCAAGGTCGATCAAAACAACCTTTCTTTCAAGTTTGACTAAAAAGGTTGGATCAATATCATAGATGGACTTTGCGTGAAAATTCGCCTTCTGTAAACGTATCATATTACCCTTATAAAATTATAGCAATTTAAATTAATATTAGCAACATAGATATTAATTTTATGCGCCCATTTTTCTAATAAGAATAGAAGAGAGACTCTTATCTTCTTTTCGACATATAAAAGTAATTATATTGCACAAATTTATACTAAAAAATGTCTATAGTTTTTTGTAAAACTATTGCATTAATTTCATAATGAGTATATAACGCAGAATAGATCCCCAATGGTGACAGTTTTTCTAGAGAACACGCCGGGATCTCTTTTATTTTGCATTTTGCATTTATATCTATGTGGAAATCATGATTTATCATTCAGTTTAACCTTTTCTTTTATAAGTGATTAACAATATATAGATTAGAACTTGAACATTGGTGTGGCTTAATATTGAATATATAAGAAGTAATAGATATAATTAATCTATGAAAACTTATTTTAAAACTTTTGTCTCATCTTTACTTGCTGGCCTATTTATAGGCTTTGCTGGTTTGGCATTTTTGCTTGTCTCATATTTACCAAACTCGTCTCCATTATTCGGCGCATTGATTTTTCCTTTCGGCCTTATTTTGGTCTGTTTGTGTAAAACTGATTTATTTACTGGTAAAATTGGCTTTGCTTTTAACGATAAGGAATTAACAATTATTAAACTACTGATAATTTTAGTTGGAAATCTTCTTGCCGCATTTCTTTTTGGCTTATTAGGACATTTTATCTTTAGTAAAAATCAAGACTTGCTCGCTTTTACAAATAATTTAGTTAAGATAAAAACCGATATATTAAACATATCTTCACTTACCTTATTCTTTAAAGCCACCATCTGTGGAGCTTTGGTTTATCTTGCGGTATATCTATATAAAACTATTGAAAATCATTTATTGAAGATTATTGGTACATATATACCGATATTTTTCTTCGTGCTCTTTGGATTTGACCACTGCATTGCGAATATGTTTTATTTTGCCTTCTCTTTTAGCTTTACACCATCGATGATTTTATCACTTCTTATCGCTATCATCGGAAATAGTTTTGGAGCCTTGGTAATTAACTTTGCATTTAGATTTATAAGCTTAAAAACTAATTCATAATTATTTTTCTACAAAATATACTTTATTGATGGAACTTTTAAAATGGCTATTTGACATAAGGCTTTTTATAGGCTTTATAAAAAACGGTGCTTTTTTACCTAAACTTGAGGAAGAAGAAGAAAATGAGCTAATACAAATGCTTCAAGATGAAGGCACCAAGGAAGAGGCACGAAGAAGGCTTATTGAGCACAACCTTCGACTCGTCGCACATATCGTTAAAAAATACGATAACACTATTGAATTAAATGAAGATCTTTTAAGTATCGGAACTATTGGTCTTGTAAAGGCCATTGATTCTTTTTCTATCGATAAAAAAGTTAAGCTTGCTACCTATGCATCAAAATGTATAGAGAATGAAATTCTCATGACTTTAAGAAAGGACAAACATATTGCAACCGATAGCAAGCTTCAGGATATAATCGGCTATGATAAAGATGGGGAGGAGATGGAGCTGATCGATGTCATAGAAAACGATGAGATACCGATTGATGAACTATATAGCAAAAATGAACAGCTGGATAAGTTAAGAAAATATCTCAATGTCTTAGAAGATCGCGAGCTAGAAATCATCGGACTAAGATATGGTTTAGACAATAAACCTGAAATGACGCAAAAAGAGATTGCAAAAAAACTTGATATAAGCCGCTCATATGTTTCAAGAATCGAAAAAAGAGCCTTATATAAAATACTACAAGAATTTAAAAAAGATGAAGAAAATTAATCTTCATCTTCAAACATATCGAATAACGACAACTGAGTTGAGGAGGTATCTGGTTCAGGTTTAACGAGTTTATCGATATAAACTGGTGCCTTTTCAACAACAGTGTTTTCATCAATCATTTCACCTTGTAAACAAATACCGACAATGTCTACTATGTTTTTAGGTAGGTTTTGCTTCATGCCGATACCAAGTGTACTGCACTCTAAGTCATTGACATCTATTAATGATAAGGTAGATTTTGTCACTACTGTAATCGGCTGTTGAGCACTCTTCTTTCGGCTGATCTTTGAGACGGAAACAATCTTAAGTGGTGAAGATTTAAACACCTTAACTAAAGATGTCTTAGCGCCTAAACGAGCAACGGTATTGATGTTTTCACTTGAGACAACTCTTGCGCTTCCATTATCGCTTATAAGCAATAGTTTTGGATGTTCATCGGTATAAATCGCGAGGGTTGAGACGATTAATCCTACATCTTTTGTAAGATGCATGGCCTTAACACCAGCAGCTTTTAAACCAACTTGTGGGATATCATTTTCATTATATCTATTGCAGTAACCTTGATCAGTAATAACTATTACATCGCTGTTTCCGCGAGTTATCAAGCAAGAAATAACTTCGTCATTTTCACTTAGCGGCATGCATTTAAGACCTCTAGTAGTTATTTTTGTCTGCGTAAATTCACTTAAATTTGTTCTTTTTATCTTACCAAGTTTAGTAGTAATAGTCACCATTAAACCATCGATGAAACTGCTGATAGCAAATCCCGCAACAATTTTTTCACCTGGTTCAATTTTAACAAGATTATTTAAATGCTTTCCTTCATCCTTCCACTTTGAATCATTGATACTATGAATAGGAATAACAAAATATTGACCGAGTGAAGAGATTAAAAGCGCGTAGTCATGCGTCGAACAAGAAACATTTAAAACCGTATAATCAGAAGTCTTGAGCTTTGGTAGCGCATTGCTATCGCTAGCGATGGCTGCATCATACGATCTTTTTGCTGTTCTTTTGATATATCCATCGTGAGTGACTAATACTTGAACAAACTCTTTAGCAATAAGAGTTCTGGTATCGACTGATTCAGCCTTGATTTTTTCTTCGACAATTAAAGTTCTTCTCTCTTGAGGATTTTCCTTTTTGATCTGTTTAAGGTCATTTATTAATAACTTGACGAGTTTATCTTCACTGCTGATGATTTCTTCAAGTTCTTTAATCTCTTCGCCTAAATGTAGCTCTTCTTCTTTTAAGATCGTCACATCAGTATTAGATAAACGATATAACTGCAATGTGACAATAGCTTCACTTTGTTCGATAGTAAAGCCATACCTCTCCATCAATTTCTTCTTACTATCTTCTTTTCCTTCAGAGTGACGGATTAAATCGATCACTTCATCTAAGATAGAGACAGCTTTAATAAGTCCTTTAACGATGCTTAAACGCCAATTCTTCTTCTTTAAGTCATAATTGCTGCGGCGTAAAATAACTTCCTTTTGATGCGCGATATAGGCATCGATTATATCTAGCAAACTCATTACACGTGGGTGATTATCGCAAATCGCCAACATATTTGCCGAAAATGTTGATCTAAAGGCACCTTTAGAACGGAAGAAATTGACGACAGGAATCGGATCGGTATCCTTTTTAAGTTCAATAACAATTCTCACTTCTTCTGTCGATTCATCACGAATTTCACTTATGGCATCGATTTTTCCTTCTTGAGCTTTCTTATCTAAATTAGCGACATAATTGCTCTTAACTTCTCCGTATGGAATATTTGTGATGATGATCTTGTTCTTTTCGGATGTGTAATCTATTTTAGAATTAATCGTAAACGAAGCTTGACCAGTTTCATATAGTTGATTTAAAGCATCCTTGTCATCGATTATTCCGCCAGTAGGAAAATCAGGACCTAAGACAAAATTACGAAGACTAGAAACAGTTGCTGTCTTATGATTTAAGCGATATATAGTTGCATCGATTACCTCACCTAAATTATGTGTTGGGATATTAGTCGATGCACCGACCGCAATACCGCTTGCTCCGTTGACCAAAAGGTTAGGAAAACGCGCTGGAAGAACAGTCGGTTCTTTTTCAGTATCATCAAAGTTTAGCATCATATCGACGGTATCTTTTTCTAAATCAAGTACCATATAATCTGCCATTTTTGCTAATCTTGCTTCAGTATAACGGTAAGCAGCTGCTGGATCGTTATCGATTGAACCATTGTTTCCTTGGAATTCAAGTAGTGGTATCTCCATTTTCCAATCTTGAGAAAGTCTGACCATTGCCTCATATATTGAAGAGTCTCCATGTGGGTGATATTTACCGATAACATTACCAACAGTTCTGGCACACTTTATCGTTGGTTTTGAATGAACATTGTTCTCTTTAAACATCGTATAGATAATACGTCTTTGAACTGGCTTTAATCCATCTCTAACATCTGGAATAGCACGGTCGAGAATAACTGCTTTAGCATAACGATTAAATCCTACTTCCAAAATGCCAGGCATTGGAAGCGCGTCGATTTTTTCGATAATCGTCAAATCCTTTTTATTTTTCATCCTTAACCTCCATCAAATGATCTTTTTCATCCTTAAAATCGATGCGGTTATTGATCCAATCTTTTCTTCTATCAGAATCGCTTCCTAAGAAGAGGTCGACCTTATCAGTACATTCATCCTCATCATCGATAACTACTTGTATCAAACGTCTGGTGCTCTTGTTCATCGTGGTTTTACCAAGTTGATCAGCATCCATTTCACCAAGTCCTTTATAACGAGAAATACGATAGCCATTTCCAAGCTTTTTTCTCGCCTCATCTAACTCTTCGTCGTTCCAACAATAAATCTCGTTACTGCCTTTAGCACAACGGTATAAAGGAGGACATGCGATATAAATATGTCCTGTTCTTACTAGTTCTCTCATATGAGTATAGAAGAACGATAATAATAAATTTTGAATATGTGATCCGTCATCATCAGCATCGGTCATGATGATTATTTTTCCATAGCGAATATTTTTAATATTAAAGTCGTCGTTAAAACCAGCACCGATAGTTTGAATTAAAGTATATAATTCTTTATTGTCCAAAATATCGTCATCATTTGTCGTTGATGTGACGTTTTTCGGTTTACCTCTTAATGGTAAAATTGCCTGATGTTCTCTATCGCGACACTTTTTAGCAGATCCACCTGCTGAATCACCCTCGACGATAAATAACTCGTTGTCAGCATATGCCTTGCTTGATGCTGGGCTTAGTTTCCCGCTTAAATTGGAATTAGATTTATTTCCTGAATTAAGTTTTTTTCTTTCAGCATCTCTAACATCCTTGGTCTTTTGTCTTATTGCCATCGCTTCTAAAGTCTTTTTGACGATTGCTTCGGCAATGGCCGCATGCTCTTCTAGATAATAGCTTAATTTTTTGCAAACGATGTTCTCTATAGCTGGTGCTGCTTCTTTGGTTCCGAGTTTTCCTTTGGTTTGTCCTTCAAATTGAAGTAATTCCTCTGGAACCCAACAAGAGATGATGCATGTCATCCCTTCTCTGATATCATCGCCTTCAAGTTTTTGCTTTCCCTTGATAAGATTATGGCTTGAAGCAAAGTTATTAAAACAAATTGTTAAAGCCTTTTTAAAACCAGCTACATGATGTCCACCATCAGTTGTTCGAACACCATTAGCAAAGGAAAAAATCTTTTCTGAATAATCGTTTTTAAAGTATTGAAATGCAATATTTGCACTTATTTTGCTGTCCTCGCCGTCAATACGAATTATCTCGCTCAATTCAGTCTTTGTTCCGGTGTGCTTTTTAAAATACTCTACTAAACCATCCTTATAAAAGAACTCTTGTTTACGATTTGAACGTAAATCTTTAAGGTGGAAAGTAACACCATTAGTAAGACATGCTGAATCGTCAACATGAGCAGCAATTTTATTATAGTCAAAGTTTGTATCAGAAAAAATCAAACTGTCTGGATGAAATGTTATCTTCGTTCCACGCTTAGAACTAGTCGGTGTTTCAACCATTTTGGACATCTTCTCTCCACCTTTAGAAAACTTCACCATATGGTCTATTCCATCACGATATGAGTGCACTTCCATCCAATCAGATAAAGCATTTACAACTGCTGCGCCAACACCATGAAGTCCTCCAGCGGTTTTATAATTTGATCCATCAAATTTACCACCTGAATTAAGTGTCATAAAAACAAGTTCGAAGCCATTCATTTTTTCTTTTTCATTGTAATCGCATGGAACTCCACGACCCTCATCTTGAATAGTTATCGAACCATCAGTATTAATTGTTATATAGATATTCTTTCCATATCCTTCATTAGCTTCATCAACAGAGTTGTCGATGATTTCCCAGACAAGGTGATGAAGACCTGTAGTATCGGTAGAACCGATATACATTCCCGGACGATGTCTGACATGTTGAAGACCTTTAAATGTCTTTAGCGACTTCGCATTATAATTCTCTGTAGCCATTTTCACCTCCTGCACATAAATAAAATTTTACCATTTTCTCTAATAGAAATCTAGCATTTATTGTACTATTATAATATTTTTTCAATAATACAATTCGACAAAATATATATAAATAGTCAAAACAAAAGTTAATAATCTTATAGCGGAAGTATTTCTTGATATGTTATACTTTAAATAGAAATAAATCGAGGGTATTAAAATGAAAAATATTTATGAATTTTGTCCACAAATCGATAGCGAAAACTTTCTGATAAGAAAACTGGAAGAAGATGATATCGATGGTCTTTATAAAATTTATAGTGATAAAAAGGCCGTTCCATTTTTTAATTCTGATAATTGCCATGGTGATGACTTCTACTATAAAACAAAGGAGCGCGTTAAAGAGGCGATTGGCTTTTGGAAAGAGGCTTATTTAAATGGCTGGTTCGTGAGGTTTAGCGTGGTTAATAAAAAAGATAACCAAGTAATAGGAACTATTGAAGCATTTCATCGCTCTTCAGATGATTATTTTAATAAAGTATGTCTTCTTCGACTTGATTTATTAAGTGATTATGAACAAAAAGATTGTATAAAAGAAATACTTTGCGCTGTTGAATCTCCTTTTTATGATTTGTTTAATACTTCCTCAATCGTTACAAAAGGATTTACCAATTCTTTAAATCGAATACAAGCATTAAATGAATTGAATTATCAGTTAATTGACGAACCGCTTGTCGGCAGTTATGATAAATATTTTAATTACTACGAAAAGAAAAAGTGAGGAAAGCTAGTTTATATATTTACTTTTTTGTCTATATTTATTATATTTATAAAGTATTTAAAAAACGAGGTGTTTTATGAGCAATGAATTAGTTATGATACTTGCGACAATAGGAATTGCTATATTTGGATATTTAGTAGGCTCTTTTCCCAGCGCCATCTTTATCGGAAAAGTTTTTTATGGAGTCGATGTTAGAAAAGAAGGCTCACATAATGCAGGCGGAACAAACGTCGGCCGCGTTATTGGAAAAAAAGCTGGTTTTATAACCATAGGATTAGATGTCTTTAAAACTATTCTTTCGATCTGGATACCATTTGTTATCGTGAAATTCTCACCTTTAAACTCATATATGGCCTATGATATTCCGATTTATTATGTTGGTGGTTTAGCCGCTGCTATTGGTCATTCATTTCCAATATTCGCACATTTTAAAGGTGGAAAGGCGATGTCAGTTTATGCAGGATTTGTCTTCGCAACGAATCCAGTAATCACTATTCTTGGATTTATTATTTTTATAGCAATATTCTTCTGGAAAAAATATGTATCACTCGCTTCAATTCTCGCTCCTTTATTTGTCATTGTTCTTTCAATATTTTTAGCAGTTTTCCCTGTATTAAGATATACAGGCTATCTATTTGTTCCTTCACTACAAGTCGATCAGACTTACTATTACACTATTTCATTAACTATACTCGCTATCTATGTCATAATTAGACATATTCCAAACATCAAAAGATTGATGAGAGGAGAAGAGCCACATACTCATTTTAAAAAGAAAGAAGAAAGAAAAGAGGAAGTTAAATAATGGAAGTAAAGTTTTGTCCATACTGCGGAGAGCCACTTAATTCAGAAGATCATATTTGTTCAAAATGCGGTAACGAAATCAATTTCGTCGATAGCGGTGCTTTAGATAATGATAATTTTGTTGAATTAAAGATTCTTCACGAAGGAGTTAAATTTGGTCGATTGACATTCATCGGTAGCATTGTCTTTACTATACTATGCTTTTTCCTACCGATATTTTTTCTCAATAGTAAAATTAATAATCTTGGTGTCTATATAACTGTTCAACTAGTTATTTATGAAGCGATAATTTTAGATATTCTGGCTGTTATTTACTCTTTTTATTATAATAGACGCTGTAAAAAGCATGGATATAACAGCATTGGTTATTTCAAGGCTGCATCATGGATTGGACTATTTGGAATCGCATTTGGCTTAACATTTATCATCAGCTTAATTGCGAAAGCAGTCAATCCCGGACTTAATCCATCAAACCCCAGCACAAATGTAAATATCATTTTAAATTATATTTCTCTATTTATAAAATAATAATATTTAAAAAGCTGCTATAAGAATCAATTTATAGCAGCTTTTTTTATTTAAATTAAAGTGCAAACTTCTATTTAGAAGCGTCTTGCATTCTCTTCATTATTGCCTTGATCTTTGCCTCTGATGGTTTCATTCCCATCTCTAAATACATAGCTCTAATCATCTTTTCATTTATAGGTGGATTCTTTTTCAATTCTCTTTTAACAAGTGAACGAGAGAGAAAAAATCCGCCAACGAAGCATACGATTGCAACAGCAACAATAATTCCAATCCAACCACCAACGCTCATATTAACCCTCCATTTTTACTTATTATAGCGTATGAAGGACTTGTAGTCAATTAAAGTTAGCTGCATAAACGAGTTCAACTCTCTTGTTCTCATTCTTAAACTCTTCCATGATGAGATATGTCAGTTCAACCTCATCTTTATCAGTGCTTGTATAATAGTTTAAGAGCGCACGAGTTGAATCAACTTGGCAAACTGAATAATCATATCCAAGCTCGCTTATTTTCTTTTCAATCGATTTTTCTGCACTTATATAGCTATTTTCTACTTCGATTAAATTGATGTATTTTTCTTTCTCACTCTCTTTACAGTTCGTGAGTTTTATATTTAAATCATCAATAATATTTTTATGATATTCATTTCTCTGTTTATCTAATCCATCAAAATATGCTTTTCGCAGTTCTGCTTCGCTAGTTATTGTTCCTTGTACTGGTGTGCTATTTTGATTTTTAGGAATAAAGACATAGTATACTGATAGAACAAGTCCAAGAGAAAAAACAGATAAAAAAGCTATGACGTGTTTATTCATTATTTCACCTCTATAAGATTATATTATTATAGCTCTAATATAATGATAAACACTGCTTTATAAGAATTTTGTCATTTTTTACTGGCATAAAAAAACGAGTGTTACCACTCGTTAGGCTCGACCATCATAATCACCAGTATCGGTTCTTACTGTGACCATTTCTCCGTTTTTAATGAACATTGGAACCTTGATAACATAACCTGTTTCAAGTTCAGCATCCTTTTGAGGATTATTCACAGTATCACCTTTTACCGCATCATCAGTATGAACAACTTTTAATGCCACTTTAACTGGTAATTCAATACCGAGAATTTCATTCTCATAATAAGTGATAGTAGCAGTTGAGTTTTCTTTAATAAAATTCATTTCCCACTTTAATCTCTCACTTGGAATAGAAACTTGCTCATAGGTTTCATTGTCCATAAAGTATACATCACTGCCATCATCATAAAGATAAGTCATCGACTTCTTTGATAAAAAGATTAAAGCCTTTTTATCGCCTCCAAAGTATTGAAGTTCTTTGATAACGCCTGTGCGAAGGTTTTTAACCTTGAGCTTAACCTTCATCTTTGCCATAGCGGTTTTATTGTGTGAAATGTCTAAAACTGTGTATATATCATTATTCTCATCAATAAAATTACGTCCTGGACCTAAATCATTTACACCAACATAATCAGCCATAATAAATCTCCTTTTTTCAACTCTATTAATTTTACCACTTTCCATTTAAAAAATAAATAGGAAAATTCAAATATATACTATTTACTCGCATTTATTTATAGCAATAATCCTCGTAGTTCTCTTCACTAAATAAATTTGTTTGATAAACAGTGTTTAGAAGCGATTGCTTGTACAAAAACTTTGAGATTCCTAAAACAATTGCAATCTTCTCCTCTTCACTTACATTTTCAACATAGTATTTCGTGACTGAACTTAGATTTCTTGACATAAATACATTGTTAAACAGAAAACCTAATTCATAAGAATAAATCGCATGTAATTCCTTTTTATAAGTTGGAGAAAAAATGGAACTACTTAAATAAAAGTTGTTGTTATAATCAACGCCTATTAAGTCCAAAATTGTTGGAACAATAATATGAGGCGAAGTAAAGGTTTCTGTATAATACTTAACGCCTTGCGAATTAGTGGAATTGATGGTTTTAGTCAAGTCATCATTATAAATGACCAATTCGGTTTTATATGTTCGATAGTCTTCATGAGAATCGGTATTATAAATAAGATGTGATAATGGCACATTAGATTTACCCTGATAATAAATGTCATGATCACCATATAAAACAAATAATGTCTTGTCAAATATTCCCATCTGCTTTAATCCATCAATCATAATTCCTAGGGCATCATCAAAGCACATACAGGCCATCATCCAATTATCAATACAGCTTGCTTCATTATTTGGATTACCCTCAAGAGGATTAATCCACTGTCCCTGTTTTTTTATCTCGTCTAATCTTGTTCGATAACCTGCATTAATAAGTTTTGTCGCTGTTCCTGTTTGATAACTATAGCCTCCATGCATCGATAAACTTGTCCAAAATCCATAAAATGGTTGAGGTGTATTTTTTATATAACCAATAAGTCCTGTCCCTTTTTGATAATCACCCATCGTCACTGTATCCAATGTGTAATTATCCCAATCCCATGGAGACTCGTTTGGTGTTAAATCTTCAAAGAAATATGTTTTATCAAAACCAAAGTTACTCATAAAAGTATTACGACGATATATGTCTTTGCTCTTTGGAACTGAGTGAGCATAGAAAGAAGTATACCCCCCCAATTTCACTAAATTTGGTATTGCAAAAGGAAACCCATAGTCGGTCTTTGAAAAATCAAATAAGTCAGTAGAATAACTACCAAGTATTCCTATTATTTCAGATATATTAGTTTTATTCTTCACATAGTTATTTTCAAATCTTAAACCATTAGAAGCAAAACTATATAGATTTGGCGTAGTAAATTCATTAATCATTGAATACGCACCTGTTTCAACCATTATTTCAATTACATTATAATCATTAAGTAAACCAGTGAATGCGTTCTTAGTATCAACCTTACTGCTAAAGAAACTACGTAACATGTCTTTTCCCATATATGTTTTTCCTGGAAGTATCTCTTTTGCGTAATAAGTCAATGGACCAAATAAACTATAATTATTACTTCTTGCTAATGAGACCATTCCTGCTGAAAGATTATTCCTATTTTTTACTTCATAATTTGTTGTTAAATAGTTAGATAAAGAAAAGCTACCGACAGAAGATATAGTTATTGCTAAGAAAAGACATAGGCGAGTTAATATATCTTTTTTCTTCTCTTCTTTATTAGTCTTCTGATCAACACGCACAAAAATTCTAAATAAGACTAGTGTGGTAACAAACACTAAGAAAAACACAATGGCTAAAGCAATCAGATGTGGTTTCAAATAAGAAATTGAAAAGAGATTTAGTCCCTCACCTAAATAATTTATATATGACAGTGAGAAAACATCGCCAAATAAAATATAATAGTGAGCATTAAAAACAAAAATAAAATCTAATGCAAAATAAATAGCGGATAAATAAATAATATCAACTATTCTGTTTTTCCAAAATAATATCGGTAATGAAAAAAGCAGCAGGATAAATATATCACAAAAGAAATAATTATAAATCTTTGAAAACATAATAATTGAAAATGTCCACTCTGCTATTAAAGCATAGAGCAGGAAGATCAAAATTTGTATTATTTTATATTTAAATAACTTTCCTAGCTTCATAAACATTTAAAATAATACTACAAAACTTTTTCATATTCAATAAAATACTAAATAATAAATCTAAACATAATAAATCTAACTATTAATCTTACATTCTTCAAACAATTCATCATAGTAATGAGTTTGACTGATGATGATAAAGAAAAGCACAATAACATTGATGAGAAGCAAGTCAAAACCTGATACGATGTCGACAGTTTTATTATTTAAATTATATGTAAGTAACTCAAAAAGTGTCACGATACATGAATAAACAAATAACACTTTACTATCACTAATTTGAAGAAAATGGTTTATTACCATTACTAATGCATAAAAACCAATATGAAATAAGAAATAAATCAGCAAAGTAAGAAATGGATTCATTTCAATTATCTTGCTTTTATGATAACTGAAATTAATAAAATTTATTGCAAAACTACCTTCAACCAAACCGATTTTTAAAAGTGAGCTAACAATAAGGAGCACTATAAGTTTAATATATATTCTTCTCATAATTCTAATATGAGATTTTTTTGTTAAAATAAACAAAAAGAACCTGAATTATCAGATTCTTATTGTTAATTATTTCTTTTCTTGGTGAAGTGTATGCTTATCACATGTGTGACAATACTTTTTCACTTCTAATCGCTCGGCATGCTTTCTTTTATTCTTAGTTGTAATGTAATTCTCACTCTTGCATACTGAGCATCTTAATGTAATTCCAGCTCTAGGATCCATATAAAACCTCCGTAACGAGTTAATAATACCATATATCAACATTAAATAAAAGTATTTTTTTATTGTTCTAAGTTTTTGCTCACACTTTGACTAGTATTGATGTCACCAATTAGTGGAATTAGTACCATTTTATACATATAAAACAAGACTTATTATTATTCCAAATATTTACCAAAATAATCTTTCACAACATCTTCATTGTAACCATCTTCTCCACGCCAACATTCTATATAAAACCAATCATTTTTACCTCTTACTGGTCTATTGTACGAGCCTGGCTCAAGCACCCCGATACAAGCAAGAATTTCAAGAATTACTGATCGCTCATCCTTGTTTGATTTAAAATTTGGAATATCCTTAAGTTTATCTCGTAAAATACTTGGATAATCATCTTTTTCGCATGACTTTGCTGCAACTAAAATATTTTTAAATATTTCTATATCATCTCTTGTAGGCTGGCTTATTTCTTCCTCTAAAAATCTTTCCAGATCAAACATTACATATATTAAATCGCTATGCCTAACACCACCCCACTTGATTCTTTCAAAATTTAGTACATTCAAATCTACATTTTTATAATAATCATTCCCACAAAGACCACACGATTGTTCACAAACGCCGCAACGATAAGAAAAATTTGCTGGTCTACCATTTTCATCAAACCCATGTCCTGTTGCAACCGGTTTATATTTATGCGATTTGATGCTTTTTGCTGCATTATATGATGCTATTCCAGAACGCCATTCAAGCTTATGCAAAGATAAACTGCTTAAAAATGCTTGCGCTATTTGTTCTTTAGATATGCCATTAGCTGCCTTTATAATTCTCTTTACGCAATCATCATGTGAGATACTTAATTTATCAAACATTAGTCCCATTTTCTTTGCATATTCAAAATCTTGAGGATCAGTAAATTTTTCACTCTTCCATCCTTTTGTTGACCAATAAGTGTTAAATAAAATCTGCTTAGCTTTTTTGTCCACGATATACTCCTTTCAATCAAAAAAGCTAAGCAGATTTTGTTGACCAA
>CAOSOP010000002.1:0-16536 GCA_948525355.1 uncultured Bacilli bacterium
CCTCGTCCTTCGCCTGGGGCTGCGGACTCGGCGGTGGAGGAGGAAGTGGGGGCGAGGGCGGAAGCTTTTGTGAGGCCAGTTGCGACATCACTTGCGGCTTCGCCTTGATATGGAACACCTAATGTTGCAGTAGTTGTTTCATATGCTAATGTACCAAATGAGTACTTCTTCTTAATATTAGTCTTATTAGCTTGATACTTGGTTGCGTAATCGCTAGAAGTACCATAGCCTGTTACAGTGCTATTAAAGTAGCTGCTGTTACGTCCATCAGTATATGACTCATTAACCATATATAAACCTAACTTACGGTCTGATGAAGCCCATGAGTTGTTATATGAACCATTGAGGTATAACATTTCATTTCCTTCACCAACTCTTGTATAGTCTGACTGGAATGGTAAACCAGATCCAGGAAGTCTATAACCGGTTGAGTTAACTGTTTGTGCAGTGTTGTGGACATATAAGTTGGAGTCAGATGGAAGTCCTGGGACTGATCTGATTTCGACTTTATGGTCAACACCGTTGTAGTTATCTGTCCAGTTTGTTCCTTCATTATCGTACATGACGACATATGTAGGAATAACTAATGCGTTACGAGCAATGGAGTTCTCACGTGAAGCATTATCGGCAAATATCTGTCTGTACTTAGCTTGTCTATTAGCGGTTGTACGGTATTCAGGCTTATAGACACCTTGTGCATGTCTTGCATAAGCGTTACCGCTACTACCATTGGTGACATTTTGTCCTGTGAGGTTAGCATCACCATAGTTCCAGTTCAAGTAACCTGGAGTATAGTAAATCATACCTGCACGTTCTGCTAAGTAGTGGTCATAGTTATATTGTGTTGTGAATTGGTTGCTGGCTGTAATAGCTGTACCAGAGTCGCCGAGGTTAATCCACCAGTCACTTGGGACATTTTGTGTCTTAGCGGCAGTGTATTTAGATGTAGATTCTGGTTGCCACTTTGGTGTATCCCAGAATGGGTCACCTCTATAAGCCCATAAACCAATACCAGAGTAACCGTTGGTTGCAAACCATCTTGAACGAGAGAATTCATTACCGAATAATGATTCTGGTGATTCATAGTTGGTTGTTGTTCCATTGGAAATCTGTGGAAGTTCACGTTCGTAGAATAAGGATGAGGAGAATCTCATAGAGAAGTCAACTTCGGTTGCCATGATCTTATCTGGGACAACATAGTCGGAGATGTCGAACTTCTTAATATCAACTCTTGAGCCATATCCATGTCTTGTGGAGTTGTCGACAGGAGTGATATCGCTTTGTAAGAAGCCCTTTGATAACATAGCTTGTAAGCGACGGAATCCAGATTCTTTTTCTGCGTATTCACCAGCAACGTTGAGTGCCTTGTTGTATGCACCAGCGGTTGGTGTTCCGTGACTTGTATTTGCGGCTGCATTCTTAGATGTTTCGTAATCGAAGTTATATGGTGTTAAGATGTACTCTAAGACACCCTTAGAAGCATCGTGACCGTAGTAGAACAAGCGAGCATTGGAATCAAGGCTTCCTGTTGAGACTTGGTCATTTTGCATCAAGATATATCTTCCACCTGCTCCATCTCTAAAGGCATCAAATGTTATACCATTGTTATCGACGACAGAGCGTGGGATGGTAACACTTGAAGTGTTGAAGATACGACCGAAGGTGTAATCTTCAATCTTTTCGAGGTTTTCAGGTAAGACGATGTATTTAGCAAATGCACCGGCGATACGTCCTTTAGCAAGGTCTGGAGTTTGGACAATAGCAGTAGAAGTTCCTAATGGATCTAATGCATTGGCTGTGATAGCTGTAACTGGCAAACCATTAATAAAGGATGGTAAGGAAACGGTATCATACTTTTCAGTGAAACCGACAGTGAATGAACCGTTGGATGTTGTATCAGTACCAGCAGCGGTTAAGTTGAAGTGCTGCCAGGCAAGATTTGCAGTTGAACCGATGGCTAAAGGTGAAACATTTGTGATTGTTACCTTTCCATCGTTAACTGTGTATGTAATACCGCAATCTGCAGCTTCTTGGCTACTCATTGCGCTTAAGCCACCGAATGTCTGCCAGATTGGTGAGAGGACAACATATTTATCGACGACGTATTTATTCCAACCGGCGAGTTGATATTGTCCGTATTTACCACCTAATTCGACATTAGTGAAGCGGTGATTGTAATCGGTATTTTGATATGTATTGTTATTGATGATGTAGTATGGATCGATTGTTGATGTTGTATTGAGCTTGTTGAGAATGAGTGATGAGATCTGGTAATCATAGACTTGCTTATAAGTAGATGTAGCAGTTCCATAGGTTCCAGTAACACTATAGGTTGTTGGAGCCTTATAACCAGCTTCGGTGAGCTCTTCTTTAGAAGCACCAAATGACATCAAGATGTCTTGACCCATTAATGCGGTCTTCTGATCAGCAGCAGTTGCTTTACCCATGACTTCTTTATAGGAGTCTTCGCTGATAATCAAGACTTTCTTGGTACGGCAGATACTGTAGATTGGCTTAATATGCACCACGGATATAGGTCTTGCCGAAATCTTTAAGGAGAACTTCTTGTTCTGCACCATCACCAATCTTGTACTTGAATCCAGCGATTGCGGTATTTTCAAGTTTAGATAAGTATTTATTTAAGGTGTAATCATAGAAGTCTTCAAATGTTTCGTTAGCACTGAATTGCTTATCTGAACCGGTAGTAGCTTTACCATCGAATGAAATTGTCATTTCGCTCTTGTCGGTTATACCAGCAAGAAGTGTAGCTTCATCTAAGACGGTATTATCGGCTAAGGATTCGTTTTCAAACATACCACCATAATATGTCATAGTGAGACTGTATTTTTGATAGGTATATGAGAAGGCGAAGCTTGCTGATGTGGTGTCATTGACAATAGCTTTGCTGAAGTCGGTAACTGCATCACCTAATGTGATAGTTGTTTCACCATCATCACCGGTAGCAATAGTTGCCTTTTTAATCTTATCGATATCATAGCCGTTGCACTTTGTATCAAAGTCGACGATTAATGAATCGTTAAGAGTTTGGAGAAGTGTCTTAATACTTGCACCGTATTTACCAGTGAACTTCATGCTGTAGTAGTTGGTTGTTCCAACTTGGCTGAAGGTGTACTTAGCTGTGTTGATCTTATCAGATAAGTATGAGTTCAAGCTAGAGTCGGAGATCTTCTTAGCAAGAGTTGTGTCGAATAAGAGGGTAATCTCTTTTTCTTTGGCTGCGTAAACAGGTCTAATATATAAGTCTCCAGGAACACCGCTATCTGAACTGGTCTTGTTGAACAAGTCGTTCAAAATAGCACTTCCCTTAAGGAGTGTTTCAGTTGTAAATGAAGAGACAGCTGAACCTGAAGTCTTGCTTGGATCGAAGTTAAATATTTCAAACTTCGAGATGTTGTTATAAGCATTGACGTGACTTGAGAGGTCGTCAGTGATCTTTGAGAAGGAGTCGCTGTACTCAAGGTTATAGACCTTATTAGAGAAGGATAAGGCTTGAGCATCACCATTTGCATCATAGAATGCATCGGTTGAACTCATGAATGTGACCTTGACAGCATCCTTGACAAAGATAGCTTCAAAGTTAAAGCCGTTAGCAACTTCATCAATTGGAAGAGTTGTTAAGTCTATAGCTTTGACATCGTCACCATGGACTTTCTTAAGTCTAGCGAGCATGTCTGCATCGGTGTAATAGTAATTATCATCACTTGTTAAGTCACCAGAAGCAGTTGAATTCAAACGCTTAAATCCTAAGATGGTGTAACCGAAGATCTGTTCATCGACGGCATTTGTATAGGTTGCGATATCACCTTTTAAGTTGACATCATCAAATCCAACATTACCATAAGTGACACTGTAGTCAGCGTCAAACTTCTTGTAAGTTGTTAAATCTGAAGCACCCTTGTAGTTGTTGACATTAAAGACGAAGTGCGATGTAAGTGAGACTGGGACATAGTAAGCACGATAAGCAGCGCTTCTAATAGCAGTCATTTCCTTAAAGTCTTCGATCTTAATCAAATTATCAAGGATGTTGGTTGTTCCAGTATAGGCGAATGAACCATCGTCGTTAGCAGGAACGAAACCAGAGATGGAATAGACATCTGCGTGATAGTCATTTCCTTTACCATCATTGTTTACTAAGCTGCTGAAGAAGCTTGTTCCAAGTCCAGATAAGAAGCTGGTCTCGAATGAAAGTTTCTTTTCGACAGCGGTTGTAAACTTGTTGGCGTTGTTGATATCACCACTTGCATTGTTATAGAAGACCTTGATGTTGACTTTTTCAGCCTCAAGTAATGGGCAGACAACAAGGTCTGAAGTGATGTCAGTACCAAAGATACCAGAATTAGAAAGATCATCAATCTTCTCTGACATACCCATACTTCCTTCAAAGTACCAGTAATTATCAGGATTCATGGCGATAATACTATGACTATTATCCTTATTGTATTCGTTGATAGCCTTTGTTAACCATTCATCGATAAGAGCTTTATTAGCTGAATTTGTATAAATGGACTTAACAGATGCATTATCATTGGCGTTAACTGTAAACTTCAAGACATCATTTGTAATGCTGGTCTTAAAGGTGACAGTGTAGGTGATTTGTTCAAAGTATGGACGGATGATGATTTGATCTTTTCCTGTTGAACTACCAGAAGGTTGAGATAAGGTAACCTTTCCAGCAATGGTATTAAATGTCACACCATTATCAAAGGAAATCTTCCATCCAGCAAATCTATTTCCTGGGTTGGCAGTTGTTTTACCAACTAAGTAAGCTAAATCATCAACAGTTAATTCTCTACCTAATGCTAAGTCGAGAGTTTCGATAATCGCATTAGTACCACTTGTTGTGTCATCCTTATAGACGACAACAGGTACTGTAGCTGTTGAATAAATAGCGCGAACAGTGATTGCTGAAGTGATGACATCAAAACTTGTATCCCACTTGACAAATCTTTGATTGTTTGAGAGTAGTCCCATATAGACGTCGGTTGGTGCAGTTGCACTTCCACCATAAGGAACTAAAACTTTATATGAATGTAAAGCACTTGGATTTGAGGTATTGTAGTATTCGAAGACGACTTCGATATCCTTTAAGACATCAGTGCGGAGAGTGAATGTCATGTTGGACTTAACACTTACTGTACTCATATCAAGGAGTCCAGGTGTTGTTGAAGTAGCATCTAACTTATATCTATTTCCATCAGATCCTAACCAATAGAGGTCTTTGACTTCACTGGCGGTTGCCATTGAGCGCTTAGCACTTTCAACGATGCTTGAATATCCAGCGATAGCTGGGTCAAACTGACCAGAAAGTGAAGCAATTGAACCTAATCCTTCACCGTTAAATCCTAAGAATGTTGTGGTAAAGGTGACCTTTTGCCAGTTGGCGTAGACTTTATATGAATACTCTGAGAGTTTAGAAGAAGAACCTAAGGCTTCTAACATATCGATTAAGTTTCCATCAAATTCATAGAGTGTTCCAGAATTCAAATCAAACTTATTGACATCGTCTTTAGCACCAAATGTCCAACTTAATAAGACTCTATCAGATAAAGTGACGTGATAGGTTGTGAACATCTCATCGATGTTATAAACCTGTGTCGCTAACTTCTTCTCGACACCTTCTTCTACTGTGTAGTAGTTGATGGTGTAATCGATAGCTTCAAAGATTGGATAGACAGAGACAACTTGTTCATAGTAATATTCTCCATCAGTATCCTTAATGACTTTTCCATCCATTGATAAGGAAGTAATGTCGACATTGAACTTCTTAAGGATATATCCCTTAGGTACATTGATGACAGCATCAGTGACATTTTTAATACTTGTTCCGTAATTAACTGAACCAGTTGCGAGTGGTGTATCACCATCGACATATGCATCGCCATTTTCATAGACTTCATACTTAACTTTAATAGCCTTGTATGTAGCTCTGATGACCGCATTATCACTGACAGTGAAGTATCCATCATCATCAGGTGTTAAACCATTCCATCCAGTGAAGACGTAGCCTAAACGGTTAGGAATGATATAGGTTTCTCCAGCAGTTGTACCCTCTACTTCTTCACCAACACCTTCGTATTTGACTTTATCACCATACTTAGCACCAGTGATAGTATATAAGGTAACACCATCGTAGTTTAAGAATGTTAAGTCGTAGGTTGTCTGTGTGAAGATTGGGTAGAGGTTAAACTCACCAGTGCTATAACCATCTTCAGTTGAATTTAAGGCTGTTTCAGCGATAATCTGAGACTTGAAGACATTGGTTAAATCAGTTTGATTAGGTAATAATGACCAACCTAAGAAGGAATAACCAGGTTTAGCAATATTGATTAGACTCAAGTATTCACCGTTAGTAACACTTGTTGAAGAGTGAATATCTGAACCTAAAGCACTATCGAGGTGATAGTTGATTGTATATTTCTTATTGACATAGTTTGCATAGATGTCGCCAACTTCTCCGCTGACATAAGTATCAAGAGATGTGCTATATCCGGCAAATTCTGTTCCATAAGGACTGTTGTTCTTGAGAAGTTCTCTCAACTCAAGGATTGAAGTAGGATTATCAGTTACACCAAATCCGGCAGCGAAGTCAGCTGGGTAGATGAATGTACCTTGAGAAATCTTATCTTGATAATGGAGTTGAGTGATATCGATCTTGAACTCTTGTCCGTCTTTGTTCTTGACAGTGATTGCACCAGAATAGACAGCGGAACGATACATTGCGCGGAATGATAAGGATCCGTTGACCTTTAAATCAGTGGCTAAGACTGTTTCTCCAGTTGCTGTATATTCTTTAGCATCGCTATCATATGAATAGATATTCCAGATGGAATTATCTTCATCAAAGACGAAGATTCTATCATATCCATTTGGATCAGCTTCAGTGACAAGTCCCCAACCGAAGAAGTCAAATCCACCGCGGGTAACTGTTGGGAAGTCTGATGAATAGTCTAAGACATCGTCGTATCCATGGTTAGCAAAGTCGACAACGACATTGTTCCAGTCGATGAAGGTGACACCATAGATGGTTGCGTCGTAGACAGTAATGAGTGAAGTCAATGAACCTTCAGCTTCATCGCTTGGAATGAACTGTGATAAAACAGCTTGATCGGCATCATCTTTTACGGCAAATCCAGAGAATTCCATTCCGTTGATCTTTGGAACACTTATTCCATTATCTTCAATGAACTTAGCTAATGAATCGCCATAGTGAATGGTTAAACCTGTTGCGAAGGTATTTCCTTCAGAATCATATAAGTCGACTAAGTAATCTTTTGCAACATATAATGGCTTCAAAATGACATTTGAAGTTATAGCAAATTCATCAGTGACATTATTAAAGAGGTATTGCTTTGTTGGATCTTCTGAATCATACCAACCGACAAAGTTATAATAGTCTTTTTCTAAATTGGTTGGGTGATTTAAAACTTGATAACGATAGTCGATGGCTGAAGTATCAGCAGGTTCGGCTATGAAGAAGTTGTTTTCAGATCCAGAAACAAATTCAACAGTTTGATTTAAGATGAACTTGTCGTTTTCATCACGATAAGTGATGGTATATGTATCACGCTTAAGCTCTGGAGCTAAGATCATATCTGTTGTGACAAGAGCTGTATCTAAATCAACTATTTTATTTGTTAATGTGTCAACCCAAGTGCTGGTCCAGTAATAACCAGTCTTGGTCTTGATGTCGGCAAGACTTGGCTCATTAGCTTTGCCAATTGTTAAGCCGTATTCGACGTCGATTTCACTTGCGGTGATTTCATTTCCGTCGACATCCAAGAACTTGACATTGAGTTTTTGTGTTTGATAGACAGCATATAAGGAGATGTTGTTATCAGGCATTGTATAGGCTGAAGTAACATCTAAGCTTGTTCCTAAAGTGATCTTTGATGAGTAATCACCAGAAACGAGTGACCAACCAGCATTTTCCTTACCGGCAATGGCTGGGACGTCGAGTGCAGTATATTGTCCAGCAACACTTGAACCTTCGACAAATGAAAGTCCATATTTAACACTCTCAGTCTTGATGAGAGTATTGGTTGAGTCGTAGTAAGAAACTGTATGAACATTAGTTTCCCAAACGGCATTGATGATGATTTCACTTAATAAATCAGTTGTATCAGCGAGCAAACGTGAATCAAGCAATAAGTCATGATCGGTTCCTTCGATGATAAGTGATTTAAGTGTATGACCTGTTGGAGTGATGAAATTGGTCAAATTGGTTGATTTAAGGTATGCATCGATGAATGCCTTGACATCTGTTCCATAGTCAAAGTTATTGACTAAATCGTAGATGACATTGCTATCGACAACACCATCTAAGCTGGTGACAAACTTCAATCCACCAGTAAAGGTCATTGCCTCATATTGAGGTCTAAAGGTTAAGACTGTATCGTTGAGTTCATCTAAGGAGTTAACAACAAATGTATCCCAATCAGCGACACTGATCGTCTTATCACCAGTAGAAGTCTTGTAGGTCAATCCGACCAAGTTATAACCAGTCTTATCAAAGACACTGAAGATTGAAGAAGATAAGAGTTTGCTTAAAGTATCGTAATAAGATAAGCTTGTTCCATTAACTCTTGTTCCATCTTCGGTTTCAACTTCAAGACGATAAGTATTGGTGATGAAGTTAGCACGAGCTACCATATCGCCAGTTACGGCTGAGAGGTTGACATCCCAACCGATGAACTTATGTCCTAAAGCCTCAGGATCAGCATAGGTTCCATCGATAAAGCTTGCAGAAGCTTCATCATATGTTAAGTATTTATTTGAAGCATCAAATGCATCACTTCCATAAGATACATCTTCAAATTTACCATAGTTTACATATTCCTTGATAGTTCCATCAGCATTAAAGACAGGTACTAAGAAGGTAACTGTGGATTTTCTTATTGTGTATTGAGCTGTGAGTGTTAAATCACCTGTTAAGGTCATTGTGCTCAAATCACCGATAGCGATGTTACCGACTGATGAAGTTGATGTTTCAACATCATATAAATCATAGGTAAACTTATCGGCAAATATCTCACTTGCATTGAGAGGATTGTAGCCAAACATATTGGATGAAATACCAAGTGTTGATAAATCATCACCATATGAAGCCTCATAGGTTCCTTTAACGGTTCCATCGATGTCAAGCAATGTGACATTAAAGGTCTTAGCGACAGGTCTGACAAAGAGATTTATATCACCTCTTGCAAGGATTGGTAAATCTTTAATGTCGATTTCTTTTAATTCTCCACCTTCATAAATGCAGAACTTAATATCAAAGTAATTCATCTTTCCGTAGAAGGCTTCGCTTGAGAAGGCGACATCACTATTATAAATAGCTGTTGCACGAGCAATAACTTCTAAGATGGTTTGATTATTTGAAATATCTTCACTGTAGGTGGTGCTTAATTCATAGGCGACACCACTGCCAGAAGGTGTTAATGGGTGAGTTGCACCTAAATCGTTATATTGATAGAAGGTGAACTTGTAATCAAGGTTCTTAAAGACTGGATAAAGTCTTATATCTTCCTTGGTATATGGTAAATCGATGACCATATCACCAGTTGCATTTTCACGCAACTCATATTCGATGTAGTTTGCATCACTGCTGCTACTGGCTGTTGCCCAACCAAAGAGGTACTTGCCTTGTGGTGTGACAATTGTTGTGACATCAGGAACAAGTGTTTCAACAGCATCAGCACTGTAGTCTCCACTCTGTTCAGCACCAGTAATTAAGTTACCGTTTGCTTGATAGAAGTTGACAGTGCTCTTTCTTGTTTCAAGTTTAGCAACGAACTTATAGACTCCACCATTGGTTAAGTCGATATCTGTTCCTAAAACTTTAGTTATAATGCCAGATTCAATGCGTAAATCCTTTGAAGTTTCGATATTTTCTCCATCGAGAGAATAATACCAACCTTCAAATACTGAACCGGCAGGATTATAATCATAGACTTCTAAGTAGTTTCCATCGATGACGGTTGAAGTAACGATTGGATCAGTGCTACCTGGAATGTAGAATTCAAATGTATAGTGATTTCTTGCATAGACAGCATTGACCTTTTCTGGTAATTCAGAAGTTACACCATTGTTTAAATCAATGGCCCAACCAGCAAAGTATGTTCCCTTTGGTGTGTTATCTTTAAGGTAAGTCTCTAAGTCACTTAAGGAAGTGAAAGTAACATCAGTTCCTTCGACATTGATTTTACCATTGATACTTGAACCAATAGAAGTATTATAAGCTATATCATTAACACTCAATTCATATTCGGTTGCACCGACATTGAAGACGAGTGTTGTGCTATATGTTGTGGTATCATATTTGGCATTAAATACCATATCGGAGACAACTTTTGGTAATCCAGAAACAGCATCGATATCGCCTGTATATGTTGCGCTAGCACCTGTGCTATCGACATATTCAAACTTATTGGTTGCTGAATCATACTTAAAGTAGTTGCCTGAAGCATCACCAGAAAGAGTATATCCTAAGAAGGTCTTTCCAGCGGTATTACCGATCATGTGGTCGACAATAGTAATGCTTGAATCGTATAAGTATTCAGAATCCTTGTATAAGGTGACACCATTACCATCGATGAATTCAACAGTATATTTATTATCAGACAAGAAGTATCAGTATAAGATACTTTTACATCATGAACCTTTGTGCCGTCATGATCGTTGACTTTAAATATTCCATCGACAATGATGGCAGTATTAGTTCCAGTTGCGACGAACTCAGCAAATGTCTTACCAGCAATATCTGGAATTGTAATGGATGCAGCATTGACGACATCCAATATGCTATCACCGTAATGAATTTCAATAGGTGCGGTAGTATTTAATAGATTGTCATTTGCATCATAGACATTGAGTTGATAGACATCTTGTGTATAGTAAGGAACTAAGACGATATCATGAGTTAAACGATGAGTCTTTCCAATTTCATATCTTTCACTATCATCATCACGGTTCTTCCAACCAGCTAAAGTATAGCCAGCCTTATCGACCATTGAAGCATCAGGACCTTTAACCTGTCCATCAGCTAATGAAGTGTTATCAAGAATGAAGTTATAGGAAGTATCTTCACATGAAACAACTTGATTGACTTTAATGACTGTTCCATCTTCCTTGGTGAAGGTAACACCATAGATGGAATTGTCATATAAAGGATAAATTGCAATATCGCTGATAACTGGTGTTCCATTTGGTGTAAAGATGACATCAGTAGTAGTGTTATTAGCGGTATCATAGATTGCCCAAGTATTGTTGAAATATTTTCCAGCAATTGCATTAGGCTCTGGAAGTTTGACAAAGTCTAAAACTTCACCATAAGTAAGAGTTATGACTGTGCTTGATGGGATATAAGTCTTAGTGACTTCATCATACTCATAGACAGTAACATTGACCTTGACATCATCATATGTAGCGGTTAAGACGTAGTCATTATCAGCGACGACAAATGAACCAGTTAAATCAGTTGGATCATAAGTATTTGTTCCATCTGACCAATGAGCATTGGTCTTTCCAGCGACAGAAGGAACTGCTAACATGCTGGAGAAGTTAACTGTATCACCAAAGGTGACTTCTTCAGTCTTTAAGATATTACCAAATCTATCTTTATAAGTTAAAGTATGAGTATTGCTTTCATAAACAGCGGTTAATTTTAATGTTGTACCAGCTGCAGGAACATGATTTAATAAGATATTTGTCAAATCTTTATCATATTCATTACCACTTTCATCAACCCATTTAGTGATGTGATAACCGGTATAACCTTTATAGGAATTAAATCCGATTCCACCGATAGTTGCATCAGTTGAAATCAAAGTATCAAAGGTGATCTGAGCATTAGAGTTTCTAGTGACATCAGCACCTGTGCTATCCTTGTAGTTTAATTCAACGAAGTAACTATTAGCAGTGAAGACAGGATGTAAGACGACATTCTTAGTGAACTTAGCTGCTTGAAGTGCGGCATCATCAGCATAGACTAATGAATTATCATTTGCATCGACCCAACCAGCAAAGGTATAACCTTCTTTAGTGATACTAGGTCCAACTAAAGTAGAACTTGCTTCATTGTAGTTAACACTGACTTCCTTAAGCATAGCTTCACCGTTTTCAGGATCACGGAATTCAATCTTAACTGTTGAGCTGTTATATGTAGCCTTGACAGTAACCGAAGATGTAACAAAGGTAATCAAACGGTCCCAACCAGTGAAGTATTTACCTTCAAGCACTGGCTCAGGAACATTACCCATTGTTAATGTTGTGCTGAAATCACCACTTGCTTCATCGTATTCATAGTAAGAACCAGTGGTTAAAGCATTTTGACCATGAGTGACAATGACTTTTGCATAGTCAACATAAGCACCTGTCTCATCTTGAACTTTGAATATAACTTCGTATTTTTGTGCGACAAAGTAAGCGGTGAATGCGACATCACCAGTTACTTGTAAACTTGCCATATCGACGAATGTATATCCTGTAGGAAGTTCTAAGTCAGGTTCAGTACCGAAGTAATAGACTTTATTATCAGCACTTCCTTCGATAATCCAACCAGCAAATTCATATCCACTTCTTGTTGGATCGACTGTTGGTTGATTGGTTAATGCACTAGGTGCATCATTGTATTCGACTTCTTGTACGCCAAAACTATCACCGTTAGAATTGGTGAATGAAACATCGTATTTAACTTTGACAGCCTTAACTTGTACTTGAATATCTCCACCAATTGCATCTAAGCTTTGGTCGAATTCTAAGACGTAGTGTGCGCTTTCGCTCAAGGAAATGCCTTGTAAAGTTAAAACTGCATCTTTAAATCCAGTTAAGGATTCTACCTTAGAAGTGATGTTCTCTAAGTATTCTGCACTGACTTTGAATTCATCGCCACTAGTATCGACGATAGGATTTCCTGATACATCTACAAAGGTGACATCATAAGTTTGTGCCTTAAATACTGGATATAAAGTGATATTATCGACAATACTACTAATGCTGATCTTCTTATCAGTTGTAGCTACTGCGTATTCTTTATAATCAGGTGCGGTCTTATCAAGTCCATTAGCCCAGGCGATAAGATCATAACCTTCTTTAGCATAGTCAGGTGAATAAAGCTCAACATTTCCCTTCTTAACAGTGTCAAATTCTAAGACATTACCACTGTCAGTCATAAAGGTAACAGTAGCTCTATTAATTGTTGTGTATGGATAAAGATTAATTTCTTGACCATCGGCAAATCCTGATGGTGTGAATAAAGAACCTAAGGAAATTAAATCTTTACCATTGGCTACATATGTTAAACCGACAAAGTTGTAACCTGGATCATTTAATGTGATAGCATCTTGTCCAGTTAATGTGCCAGTCTTGATCTTATCGATGATATCTTTTAAGGTGGTTTCACCATAGACAACTTCGATATAGTCTTCTAAGACCTCGCCACCACCATCTAAAGGCTTGCTGAAGGTGACAAGATTTCCATCGACATCGTGAATCTTGACCTTATATGTATCCTTTTCAAAGACAGGTCTAACGGTAAAGCTCATACCGTTGTTGTTAGCTGGTGAAGTTAAATCGATTCCACTTGCAGCCCAGTCCCATCTGACAAAATGATAACCTTCAAATTCAGGTTCCATGATAGTGCCACTGATTGGATCATAGGCATTATCAGGATGTGTATAACTAGGATCTGAAGAATAATGATCAGTATTTGAAACAAAGACTGTATCATTAGCATTCATAAAGTTGATTGTATAAGCGTTCAAACGATAAGTTAAAACAACTGTACCATCAGCGGTAACATTTGTAACAATACCATTGACATCGTCCAAATATTTACCGACTAAGAAATTAGAAGTTTGAGTTATCTTATCTAATTCACTTGAAGAAGGATATTGGGCCATGCCACCATCAGGAACACTTGCTCTGATGATTTTATCTTCATAGATTGTATCTTTACCATCTTTATCAGTATATTTAATGATAAATGTGACAGTGTGAGTCTTGGTAGTTGTGATTATTCTAGCATTAAAGACAGTGTTATTTGATGTGATTGGTGTTGATAAATCACGATCCCAACCACCAAACTGTGCTTCATCAATCTCAAAATATGAGAGCGCTGGAATAAGATGTTTATAAGTTTCACTATCTAAGATTGCACCATAAGGAACATTGATAGTGATGTTTTTGCCGTTACCAGTGAACATGACAGTGCATTGAACTGTTTCAAAATTGGCGTAGACATTGATAGCATCTTTGCCGATGAAATCACTAGTAGAAGTGATCTGAGTCTTATCCTCAGTCATCCAGTACTTAAATGTTCTTTCAGGTGTAACTGGAGGAGTATAGGAATTGATGTCAGAAAGTTTCTTTGTCAAAGTTGTAATCTTCTTACTATCGACAGTGTTGATGCTTCCATCAGCATTATAAACTGTATCATAATAAGTGATACTAACTTGCTTTTCAATATATGTACCATGAATGACCATGTTGTTGGTGATTGATGTTAATGGATCACCAGCACCAGATCCTAAGATGGTATAGGAAATATATTCATATCCGATTTGAACCATTGAGGAATCATTTAAGATGTCCTTAATCTGTTCCAATGTATATGTTGCACCATAGGTAACACTTTCTTTATATTCTTGTCCGTTTTGACCAACAAATGTAACAGTATATGTTGCATCGGTGTATACAGCTCTGACATTCAAATCACCGGTAACTTTTCTTGTACCAAGCATAGTTCCGTTTAAGGAAGCATCAGCGTTATCAAAGATTTCCCATCCAGCGAATTGCTTTCCTGGTTGTTCAGGAATTGAGGATGAAGGAATATTACATATAGAACCATGGTTTACTGAAACAGCATTGATATATGTATTATCAAGGTAATATGCGACAGTATAAACTTTTGGTGTCTTAGTAGCTCTGATTGTGAAGTTTTCAATGACATTTAAGCTGTTGAAATCAATCGTCTTCTTACCATCAACTTCCCAAGTGACATTAAATCCTTCAACAGGTGTAGGATTACCGATCAAATCGTTGATATTATCACCGAAAGAAGCGATGATTGTGCGTTCTTGATTTGAGACTGCATTATCATCGATGACAGTGATTTCAACTGTTTTAGCAACGACCTTGATGGTGATTGTCTGATCGTCGACGATATTTGATAAACTTCCACCTTCAAGACCGACAAGGTCATATCCGTATGGAATATAGTTGTCGATATTGACATTTAGTAAGCTAGCTCCGTGTGAAACACTAAAACTTGCGAGTACTGTCTTTGGATCGATACTCAAAACAAAATCGACACTATGTAAAATAGCTTCTTTAATCGCAGTAATCGTAACTGGACCATTGATTTGAAGATTTTCGATATCACTAGTATCCCAAGAATACTTATATCCTTCCTCAACTGGAAGTTGTGGAATGCTAGTTGGATCGATATATGCACCGGCCGGAACGGAAACATATGTCTTTTGTCCATTGATTACAAAAGTAACTGTATATTGTGTGCTCTCATCATAAGATGGCGTAAAAATCATATCTTTAGTAATAGCTTCGGTTGTAAATGGATTTGGATACCATGTACCAGGTTTACCACCGAGTGTTGGAACATTAGGAATTCTATCCTGTGGAATAGTTTCACCATATGGAACACTGAACGAGGAGATAATATCTCCGTTGCTATCAGTAAATTTAATTAATAAAGTCTTCTTTGCTCTAGTTGGAGTTAAATTCAAATTTGATTTAACAGTAATGATTGTCTTATTGATATAGCCAATCCAACCAGTGAACTCATAGCCTTCGCCAATATCTATTGGCTTATAAACTGAAATATCAAGTTTTTGTCCTTGATGAGCAACAGTTTCGGCTAAAACAGTTCCATCAAAGTTGTAAAATCTAACGTTATACTTAATGTTGACATTTGTGGTAATGTCAGAATCACCACCACCTGTATCAGTTGTTGGTCCAGGCGCTGTTGGTGATGTGTTGTGATCTCCACTGCCTGGAGTGAAGGTACAACTTGACAACAAGCCGACAAACGCAGAAACTACTAAACCACTTCCGACGACTAGTTTAGCTTTTTCTTTAGTCTTTTTTTTCATAGTAAAGTCCTCCTTTATAAACTTATACATATATATAATAAACTATGAGAATTCAAAAATAAACCTTTTTTGCAAAAAAAGTGCATTTTTGTAGTAAAAAGTAAAATCATACCCTAAACACACCCACTATTTCGGGTGTGTTTAAGGGGGTTTTTATATTGACTCTTCTAAAACAAGCACGTAGTTAATCGTTCTTGTAAGGCTAGAAATTGTTGAACTGAGGAAGTCATCGATTGGTATAACCTCTTCATTTGTTCCCAATTCTCTAACTCCACTAATACGATATGCTTTTCCTTCAATAAAGAACTCGTCGTGTATTGTAATTGATGAAGATTGGGTTGAATTATTGTTAGCGATGTAAAGAATCAAAGCATTCTTTAAGACGTCGCTGCTGCTAAGATTAAGTTCTGAA
>CAOSOP010000002.1:16546-36243 GCA_948525355.1 uncultured Bacilli bacterium
CCCGCCGCAACATAGTTACTTGAGAAAGTCATGAGGTCGATTTCATTTGCTACATCAAATGCTGCCAAAGTCTTTAATCCAAAGATTCTCACTGTCGGTTTGATAGGATTGTACTTGGCGACAATCGTCAAATCTTCAGTGATCAAATCATTAGAAATAAACTCTAGACCACCTTGTTCGTAGAAATTATTGTACTTATCAGTCCAACCGATAAATGTGTATAGACTTTCGCTTGCAAATTTATCTGGACCAAAGTGTTCTTTGTATTTGACTTCATAACCTTGAGCAGACTCAAAGTATTCATATGTTGTCTGATAGATATCCTTAACACCTATCATTCTTCCGTAAAGGTCATATTCACCAGTTTGATAGCTTATCTTAACTTTCTTTGGTTTGATTGTTATGTTGATGTTATATAACTCATCTGAACCATCGACAGAAATATAAGCATCATTATATTGAATAGGTGTTGAACTGCCGATGAGCAAATTATCCATCGTCATAAATGAAGATGCGATGCTATAGTTATCTAAGTTGCTAATACCAGCAACTGAGGTATAATTCGCCTTAACATAGTCGCTGACTTCTTTAAGCAATAAATCATAGTTATCAGCTCCTAAAGGTTGACCAACTGTAACACTTTGATTTGCGCTAGCAAAACTTTGAGTTGCACTGCTTGTACCAGTTGCATCTTTGATTACATAATCAAGAACGAAGTTAATCTTATATTCTTTGGCAGTTGTAACTGCTATGATTGAAAGATTTGAATTCAATGGTACGACTGTATCTAATGCAAAGTCAGGGCTTGCGATGCTCCAACGTTCAAATTCAAATCCACCAGGAATAGTGACGCTAACAGATGAATCATTTTCAAGTTGTGTGATGTAATCTTGAACAGTTTTCGTTCCATCAACAATGTAGCGAGTTATTTCACTTCTATCCTTGTTTTTAAAGATGACATGATGTTCAGAAGTCATAAACTCTGGATAGAACTTCAAGACGTCGCCGTTTTCACCTTTGATATATTCAGGTGTGCAATTTGTCAAAAGATCATCAAATCTTGACCAATATGCAAACTTAACATTGTCACCCGAAGCATTTAAACTTCCTAGTGCAAAGTTAAATACATCAGTTAAATCACTTCCATACATGACATTTCTTGTAGTGCTGATAATTGAAGTCTTGTCCCCTTGATAAATCTCAACGGTGACACGAATGTCACTGAAAACAGGGGTTAGCTCAACCGTTGGTTCGGTGACATTGATTCTATCAGCGGAATTATTTGAATCATAAATAACCTTTTTCGTTACAATAACTCCACTTTCAACAACTTTATAAGAATACTCCCACTTACCAGTAAAATACTTACCTTCTGGAGCAATAGGCTTGACTCCAACTGGAAGAATGACATTATCAGCACCGACATAGGTGTTTAAAATAGCTTTGTTGTTATCGATGTCGACAGAAGATTTAAAATAAACTGTTGCAGTTTTTCTTTTAAAGTAAACTGAAATAGTTGTGTCTTCGACAAATGTAAACTTCAACAACTCTTCATAAGTCAATTCCTTATCAAAATTGCTGAGCTTAAAATGAATGAACGCATATTCTAATAGACCATAGACATCAGGAATAGATGATAGCTTGCTTCCATAATTGACTTTAATTGAGCTATAATCAAATTCACTTGTAACATCATCATATGCGGTTGGATCATTTAAGTCTTGAAGAAGAACTTTGTAATCGATATTTAACTTTTTAACTTCAACCTCAGATCTTATAACCATGTCACTATCAATGACCTTGCCAATATAATCGTCCATTGGCCATTTAATAGTAACTTCTGGAACATTCTTAAGCTCTTCTGGTGTCGCATAGGCAAAATCAGCTTCCTCAAAGACATGCTTATCCAAATAGTTAAAAGAAACTCTTACGGTATAGGTATTGTTGTTATATTCAGTAATAAACTTAACTTCAACAGTGTCTTTCTTAAATATTCCAATGTTATACTCTTCAATGTTCTTGGTTTTATCTTCAACTATCAAATCAGGATCGACGATATCGTCAGTTATGGTAAAAACACCATTTTCAGATTTAAAGTGAGCTAAATAGTAATAACCATCCTCTTTCTTCTTCAACTCTTCAAGTTTTTTACTGACTTCAGTTGGAATATCACCGAGTGGTGAATTATATAAAACCTCACGATTGATTCCTTCGATAAGAGTCATATTCTCATCGTAGAAATTGACTTTAATAAATCTTTTAGAATATGTCAATAAAATATCTAGATCATCAGTTACTGTACCATAATTAGCAGCAACCTTAAACTTATTCTCTGCTATTTCTGAAGCATAATAAGCTGAGAAACCGTCAAACTGATAACTAACTCGTTCATTTTGAACGCCAAGAGAACGATAATAGTTCAACGCTTCTTGACTGATCGACTCATTGTGAGTGACCATGACATTTCCTAGTAGTTCCTCCCTCTTATAATCTAAATAAAATCTAACATTGTGTAAAATCTCATCTTCCACATATCGTCCTTTAACGATAACGGAACTTTTAATATTCATCAAATTTTCTTTATCCCATTGAATGTGCTTTCCTGATTGGTAAGGATATTCTTTACCTGCAGAAGGAACATCAATAGTCTGAAAATTATCTTGATAATACGCTTTAACCTTAACATCTCTACAGTTTCCACGACCATCCTCAATTGCCTCAGTACAAATCTTGTTTGTAGCTTCATCATCCATATCAAGTTTAAAAGTAACTTCATATGGTCCGATATCGACATTCGTATTGTCGGAATTTAAAAGCCCTTGAGCGATGGTGTATCCACCAATGAAAATTACACTACCAACGCATAGTGCTCGAAACAGATTAACCGCTACCGATGATTTTTTCATATTCGCCTCCATATCAAAACGTAGAAATTAAACTTCTACAGATATATAATATCAAATTTATTTAAAAGATAGTAGTAATTATTTAGTTTTTAGATAAAAATATTATGCAAACTCATTTTTCCTCCAGTAAATCGCCAATCACACATCATATTAACCTAGCTCAAAACACATTTTTTTGTATTAAAAAAAACGGGAATTATCCCGTTTTTTTATTTATCTTGGTCCTTCTTATTGCTATTTATCGGAGCGACTGGTTTTATCGGCTTTATAGGCTTTATTCCAGTTGGCTTGATGTTAGTAGGACGATTGATTTTATGAATTGGTGCAAGAGGTTTAGCGATTGGTTTAACTTCTTCAACTTTTTCCTCGACCTTTTCTTCTTCCTTAGGCTTAACTTCAACAGGTTTGATAGGAGCCTTTGGTTTTAAGACCACAATCTTGTTTTCTTCTTCAACAGGTTGTTGTTGTTCTTCAACAACATCGACTTTTCTCTTTCTTCTTAAGGAGAAGTCGTTGACGGTCTTAACAACATCTTCTTTAGTATTAACATCCCAGACAGAGCCGATATCTTCAGCTGTCTTGATCTTAACACTATCGACGCCTTGCTTACGAGCTTCACGTTCCTTGATTCTCTTCATCCATTCTGGAACAGCATTATCATTTGCCGCGCCTTTAACAACTGGATTGACAACTGGAGCTACTTTAGTAACACCGAGTTCAAAGGCTTGTTGTGAAGTGAGATTTCCGTGATAGACAGAAGTCTGGAATCTTCTGAGGTTAAATCTAATATTGCTATTGATTTCAACTGGTTTGATGTCCTTCTTCTGACTTCTTTCAGTAATCTCGTGAAGTGGTCCGGCGAGAGGTTTAATCTCTTCCTTCTCCTCAACTTCTTCTTTCTTTTGAACGAATATTGGAGTTATCTTCTTTCTTTCCTTGATTTCATGTAATGGCTTCAAGGCTTTGGAAGGTTCTTCTTTTTCTTCAACAACAGGTTGTTCTTCAACCACCTCTTCTTCATCATCTAATTCATAGATTTCAGGTGCCAAGTAGTTTGGCTTGCGTGTGCGATCAAATTCAACACTCTTCTCACCTTCATCGAGGTAGATGCGCAAGGCACCAACATCATCGATCATTGTGTCTTCTCTTGGCCAATCGTTAGCATCGACTGCTACGAGTGGTGTTGGGTCGACTCTTTCAAGCCACTTCTCTTGTTCTTCAGTAGCGACAAGTTCATCTGGCTTATTGCGTGGTACATATTTATCAATGACTTCAGTCTCATATTGTTCGTAGACTCTTGAAGTTTCTTTAAGGAACTCATCCTCGTGGAATTCTTCCTCACTGATATTTGGATAATGAATCTGTTCAGCTGCAGAAGCAACGACAAACTCAGGTTGTAACAATGATACTTTATTGATGAGTTCAAAGTCAGGTTCTTCAATCAATGTCAATTCATCGATGTGGTCGAGCAATCCATAATCTTCACCCGCTAGACTTAAATCTATTGTCGATGGTGAATCTTCATTCATGCCTTCAGCAATCATCATCTCGCCATTGACTTCAAGACGATAGGCGAATCCATCTTCATCGAAATCAATCAACTCATGAATATTCTCAGTATCGACATCTTCAGTAACTTCCTTGCGTTTGAAGATTCTCTCAATGTCTACTGATAACAAGTCGAATGGTTTTTCTTCTTCAACAACCTCTTCAATAGTGACAGGTTCTTCAACAACCTCTTCAGTTTCTTCTTTAACTTCCTCATCAAGTTCTTCATATTCTTCATAAGGTTTAGTTTCTTCATCAACTTCTTTAACACCATCACCCAAGCTTTCGAGATAAGATATTCCTTCATCTGATTGAACACTGCTTTCATCAAGAATGTCAAGAGTTGCAATCTTTGTAATATCACCTCCGACAAAATTACTACCACCGATGAGCAACTCTGCCTTTGTTGGAGAAATGTATTCACTATTTGTTTCTTGAAGCATAGTTTCAGCTTCACCAATAGGTTCGGCATAAGAATGAACGACTTGTTGATCTTGTGCCATTTGACCGAAGTAGGTTATATATGTATTTCCATAACCGACATTCTTTCTTCTTAACGAAGGAGCGGTTCCGTTCTTTACATCTTCTAAATATTTTTCTTTTGCTTTATTCGCACGCTTTTTAGCATTTGGCTTACGTAAGCAATAACACAAGAGTGCAGTTATGAGTAAGTAGGCCATTATGACTAAGAAGGTGACAAATAGCATAATTAGTATTTCAAACAAATCTTGTAGATATAATGTTTGACCGTTTATGACATCACCAATGAAGAAGTTCTTGGTCGGATCAGATGGGTCAGGCATAAACTGTCTTAAGACATTGTTAGATATGTTATCAAAGAATCCCATAACTGATTTAAACCAATCAGCTTTGAATAGTGGCTCAAGTATTGCGATGCCCGCTTCACCTGTTGGTGTCTTTAACTGCCATACGACACGAATTGCAATTAAGAGCAAGCCGATGACTGCTAATACGATTGAGACAATTGCTCTAACAACTCTTCTTCCACCGACAAACTTTTTCCAGTGGAATTCTTCTTCAAGTTCTGCTTCAGTCAAGACATCATTATTAACTGTGTTGGTCGTTTGATAGGTCCTTTGATAGACCTGACCATTTGCAGCATTTGCTGGAATTTGAATCGGTTGACCATTTGCCATAAGAGGAATCTCATTAGGCTTCAATTCTTCAACTTTCTTTTCTTCTTCCATTTCTTTCTTCTTAGCTTTGGCCTTTTTCTTTTTCTTTTGAGAATGAGCTATGAGCCCAAAAATCAAGAAGTATAAAATGAAGAAAACGACTAAACAGCACAAAATAAACATTATAGAAATAAACTGAGGTTTAAGATTTAACTTGCCTATGAAAGATATCTTATCAGAAATTGTTTTTCCAAAACTGGAAAGTCCAGTGTAACAAGTTTCAATAAATTTAACATTAGATAACCAGCCAAACCAGTAGCTACAACACACGAGTGCTGCTAGGGCTGAAATAATAACGAATCCAATCAGTCTTTTCATAGCATTACCTTTCTATATATTTTGTGCATTAAATAAACTAAATATTATACATAGTTTATAATTATAATATAGCACATTTATTTAAAAAAGTGTATACCAAACATTTTTTATTTAGAATAAAGGAAATAATCACAGTGTCAACTTTTCAAAATATTATGTACAATACACATTATTTTTTTCTTTATATATAAAGCAAAACAAGTTGAAACAACTTATAAAAATAAACAAAGTTGTTTCATTAATTATTGTTGATAATTTGTTGAAAAATATTTAATTTTGTTGTTGACAAGGTAAAATAATCAGTCATTTAACGCGTTTTTATGCACCAAAATTCTCATTTTGCATATATATAAAGGATATTATATTAATATATATACTATTTATATATATAGTATATGTGACATATAATCAAACTATACCTTTTATCGTTTAATAAAAGAAAAAGATCACTCGATGAACTTTGCCCAAGACTGGTTGCCACTTTCTTTTTCTAAAAATAATAACCTATCAATATAATAATCTATTCTCCCTTTATCAATTCCTCAACTCTATCAATTTCACTGCTTCTTATAATAGAGGTTAAATCATAAATAACATATCCCATAACATGTTCTTTAGTATGAACAATTGCACAAGCTTGTCCTATGGCATGACATTTAGCAGCATCCTTTTTATCCGTAAGTTCTTTTGCCATTGCATGACAATCTAAAATATCCTTCTTCGCAGTCTTCATTTTCACTTCACCTTTAGCCCAAAGTTTAGAACCATATAAAGCCCTTAGTGGACGATCATCATCATATTTTTCACTCAATTCTTTAGCATCAATCGCAATTAGATCAAATGCCCAAAGAATTAAAGTTTTATGTGATTTAATCCCTATTATTTTTTTAAACTCATCAAAGCATTCATCCTCAGTATTAAACAAAATCTTTCTCTTGCTCTTTATTCTTTTTAATAACTCTTCTTTCATATGAATTCACCTACTACATAAACACTATTACTATGCAAAATAGTTGTATCATAGATTAAAAATATCATTAAAAAAGAAAGCACCAGTATTAAATGATGCTTTCTTTTTTATACGATTTATTTTCCTGAAACCTTTTTGAGATATTCCTCAATTTCGTCTTCAGTACCACGGACAAAGTGTCCAGGTTCGACTTCGACGAGTTTGGTTTGGCTCTCATATAAAGGTCCTTTACCTGTATAAGTTGTAATCTCTTTATTCTTTTCAATGTGTGGATCAGGAATCGGAATAGCTGTAAGAAGAGATTTGGTATATGGGTGGAGTGGGAGTTGGAACAATCTATCACTTGTTGCAATTTCCACAATCTGTCCGTGATAAATAACACCAATTCTATCTGAAATATATTTAACAACCGACAAGTCATGAGCGATAAATAAAACCGTCATGTTTCTTTCTTTCTTAAACTCTTCGATTAAGTTTAATATCTGTGCACGAATTGAAACATCTAGTGCTGAGATTGGTTCGTCAGCGATAATCATTTCAGGGTTCATGATGATGCTACGAGCAATACCAATTCTCTGTCTTTGACCACCTGAGAATTCATGTGGGAAACGTGATAAGTGCTCTGGACGAAGTCCAACACGAATAATCATATCAGTAGCTTTTTGAAGTCTTTCCTTTTCATTCTTATAAAGGTGGAATGCTCTAAGTCCTTCGGATATGATGTAGTCAACATTGGCACGTTCATTTAAAGAAGCAGTTGGATCTTGATAGATCATCTGAATCTTAGTCTTTAATTGACGGTTAAGACTATGGGATATGTTACCATTTATCTTAACTCCATTATACAAGATAGTACCAGATATGGTTGGGACAATACGAATTATTGCACGGCCGATGGTCGTTTTTCCCGAACCAGACTCGCCGACTAAACCAAATATTTCACCCTTGTAGATGTCAAGATTTAAGTCGTCGATAACAACTCTGACCTTTGTTCCTCTTTTAAATCCAATCTGGACATGTTTCATTGAAACAAGAACTTCTTTTTCTTTGTTGTCAGCTTTGCTATTAGCCTTTTTCTTTTCTTCCTTAACTTCTTCTTTTACTTTAACTGCTTCACCTTCACTAATGATTTTTTCCTGCTCTTCTGGACGAAGTTTAATCTTAGGATTACTTGGAGCAACTTTTTTTCTTGTAGTAGTCTTCTTTTCTTCCATTTTAATTACCTCCGTTTTCTACTGAAGATGAGAGGAAACTCTTTGCAGTTTCTTCCATACGTTTTGAAAGATTGCGAATAACCGCAGGCTTTTTAACTTTAGGTGCGCGTGGATCAAGCAACCAAGTCTTTGCGTAATGAGTTTCACTGATCTTAAACATCGGTGGCTCAATCATATAATCTATACGCATTGCATAGTCCGAACGTGGAGCGAAAGAATCGCCTTCAATTTCCTTAGTAAATACTGGTGGATTACCTCTAATAAATGTTAGCGGTTCATTCTCAACAGCAAGTTGAGGAAGTGATGATAATAGTGCCCATGTATATGGATGAGCAGGATTATAGAAGATATCTTCATCGGTTCCAATTTCAACTAATTGACCACCATACATAACGCCAACACGATCCGCAACACCAGCGACAACACCAAGGTCATGGGTGATGAAGATTGTAGTGAACTTATATTCTTTTTGTAAATCTTTAATCAATGAAAGAATCTGAGCTTGGACAGTGACATCAAGCGCTGTTGTAGGCTCATCACAGATAAGAATATCCGGACGACATGCGAGGGCGATGGCGATAACAACTCTTTGTCTCATACCGCCAGAATACTGATATGGGTAATCATTAAATCTTTCTTCTGGATTAGGAATATGGACACGATCAAGGAGTGATATGGCCTCAGCTTTAGCCTCAGCCTTGGTTAAATTATGGTGTAAACGCAAGACATCAGTTATTTGACTTCCAATCTTAATAAGCGGATTTAATGAAGTCATAGGATCTTGGAAAATCGTTGCGATATGTGAACCTCTAATCATTGACCATTGACGGTTGTTAGAGAACTTTGCAAGATTTACAGATTTATTTCTGATAATGCCTTTATCACGAAGTGATTTAACTAATGGTTTATGAATGGTTAAATGTGTTCTAACGATTCGATAAGCTCTTCTGAAGATTGAAACTTCATTTAAAATGCAGTGTTCTTTATCCAGAAGTTTTGACATCTGAGCATTATTTGAAGAAGAATAAATCGACAAGGCGTTTTTGACATCGCGACTGACTTGATTCAAATCAGCTTCCATAGTACTATGAGCAGCTTCTTTTTCAACTTCAAGCAAGTGCTTTTGTGTCTCAAGCTTTTCCTTCTCTGTTGTCTTCTCTAATGCTAGAAGAGAAGCATCGATAGTTGATTTATGAGATTCATATTCCTTATTAATGTTTTTAATTCTTTTCGTATAATAAGCTGGTGCAAATCCAACTTTAGAAGCGATGTTTAAACTTTCTAAAGTATTTCCATTATCGAGTTCTTTAATAGCTTCTTCAATGCTGACATGGATTTTTTCATCAAGTTCTTTTTGAAGTTTTCTGTTCTCTTCAACCTGCTTCATTTTTAAAACATATTTTTTAACAAATGCTGGTTGATAATATTTATATGTTTCTTTTTCACTCTCAGAAAGTGTTGAGTTTTTCAAAACTTCAGCATTCATGCTTTCATATGATTCCATCAATGCTTTATATTTAGTTTCAATTGCATCAAGGGAATTTTGATGAGCTTCAACAAGTTTTGTTCTTTGAGCTTCAAGTTTACTTCTTTTACTTATCTCTTTTTCACCATTTTCAATGTCTACAGCTCTTATAGTTTCAATGCTCTTTTTGTGCTGCTCTTCAAGTTCATCAAACTTTAAATTCTTATCCATACGAATCTTCTTCATACGAATAGAATAGATTTCTTTTTTAGTTTCGATTGGAGCATAAGCAAATTCGAGCGCAATATCAGTAGCTTCTTGAACAAAACTCAAGTGTTCACCGATATCAACTTCTTTGCTTGAATCAGCGTTTTTAACGAGTTCAGACAAGACATTCAAATATAATTTCGTCATCATGCGCTTATATTTAACTTGATTACGATATAAGGCCTTATAGACAACAGTTTGACCTGTTGTAAAATCAGCATGCTTAGAAACTTCTTCTTTTAAACTTTTAATATATTCAATGATGGCAAGAACCTTTTGATTGCTGTTAATAGTTTCTTCCCAAGTCTTTTCAAGTTTTTCAACATCAGTAAAACTCTTATTTCTTGATAAAACACGAGATATTCTGCCTGAAATTGAACTGAAAATTGAAGACTGTTTAATCATGCAGTTAGAAACATTATTATAGGCTTTATTGATGTGGTCCATGAAATACAAATTATAGTAATTCATCTTCTTCAAATGTTTAGCTTCTAATTTTTCTAAAGCATATTTAATGTAACCTTCGTTTGTAGTCAAAGCAATTTGCTTATCGAGTTTTGAAATTTTCTTGTCAAAACTACTATTCTCTTTATCTAAAGCAATGCTCTTTGCAACATCAGCAGATCTTTTTCTGCTCTTTTCCATCTTAATGTCGTGGCGGTGAATATCACCAAAGCGGCGATGGATGATGCGAGGATCATCGACATCAACACCATTTAAAATGATGGAACCTTGCTTAATTTTACCATTGATATCAAGCATTCCGGTAAATGTTTTTGTAAAAACGGATTTACCTGAACCAGATTCACCGACAATAGCAAAACACTCTTCTCTTTGAATGTCTAAGTTTATTCCACGAATGACATGAGAATCTTTTCCATGAGTTTTAAAATATACATGGAGATTCTTAATAGATAAGATTGTATCGTTTTCTTTTTTCATATTCCACCTCCTTACCTATGTGTCCTCGGGTCTGTTGCATCCGCTAAACTAAATCCTATGTAATAGAACGAAACCGTCATGATAATCGTTACCGCCGACGGAATAAGCATTACATGCGGGTGAGATATCCAGTCCGAATTACCACTGGTAGATGAAGTGATAACATTTCCTAAAGTGATGATAGGATAACTGAAGGAAAGGTTAAAGAATGCTAATGAGACTTCTCCATCGATAACACCTGGAATAGATGTTGCAAGAATTGTCACGATAATTGAGACAAGGAATGGAAGAAGGTTGTGAGTGATAATCGCTCTTGGTGATGAACCGAGAGTTTTTGATGCGATGTTAAAGTCGCGATTTCTAATGATGATAATATTATTTCTTAATGTTGAAGCAAGTCCGAGCCAACCAAATATTGTCATAACGATGACCAAAGACAAGAATGTCGGTATATGATTTACCGTAAATATCTTCATGAACATCATATTAAGAAGCAAGCCAGGAACATTATTAATAAAGTTTCTTATTTCAATAAGAATTGGGTCGATTTTTGGGAAGAATCCCCATAAAGAGCCAATTACAAGTCCAAGTATTGCGTTGATAACACTGACTGTTACGGCAATTTGAAGAGAAAGTTGTGAACCTCTCCATATGAGCGACCACAAGTCTTTATGGTCAGCTGTCGTACCAAACCAGTGGTCTTTGCTGATGAATTCATAAGCATCCATTTCACTTGTTGGAAGTGTTGGACGATAATACTTCATCATTGGACCAAATATGGTGAAGAACAAGATTACAAATAGTAATCCAAAGCAAATCAATGCTACTTTGTTTTTAAACAGTGTTGAGAAAACCTCACGCCAATAAGAATAAGGGGCAGTTTGTAGTTTTTCAATTTCTTCATCTGAACCGCCGATAATCTCAAATAATGATTCATCGTCAGTCTTGATAACTTTTTCTAATTCAACCATTTCAAACCTCCTTTCTAATTCTTAGCTGTAAAGCTGACACGTGGGTCAGCGATGACTGTAGTAATATCACCGATTAAGTTAGCCACAATTGATATAAGTGCTGATACAAGAACAATCGCTTGTGTTAACGGATAATCGTTTTTACCAATGGCATCAATTAATAATGAACCAAAGCCTTCAACCGCATAAATGCTCTCGATGAAGTATGATCCTAATAAACAGTACAAGACACCTGCTGGAATCGAACGAACAAGTGGAACTGCCGCATTTCTTAAAACGTGTTTAAACAAGATGACGTTTTCAGAAATACCTTTGCTTCGAGCAAATTTAACATAGTCTGCGCCAAATTCATCGACCATGTAACGTCTGACCCATAATGCGATACCTGCGATACCACCAAGTCCTAGTGTTATCATTTCTGGAATCCACGATATAACGCTGTTAGAATCCCAGACAAGAGGAAGTTTAAATACCTGTGTTAATAAAGCTTGTAGAATATAGTAATAAACAAGTCCCGGTATAGAACCAACTAAGATAATGTAAGCATTACCTAATTTATCAAACCATTTGTTTTTATATTTTGCCATTAAGACACCCATTGGATATCCAATGAAGAGTTCAATTGCTAAACCACCTAAACCAATCCATAATGACCATGGCATAGTTTCAGTAAAGAACTCAATGATAGGTTTCTGATCAGAAATAGCTGTTGAAACACCTAAGTTAATCAAAGTATATGAAGTCTCATTACAGATAAATCCGTTGACAGTTGCTGTCTCACGCAAGCATACTTCCTTCGGGAAAGGTAAGACATCATAGATATATCTGAGCAATTGAACAAATATATTTTGATCTAATCCTAACTTATGTAATTTCAAAGTGCATAAGAATTCTTGTTGCTCTTTACTAAATTTAATCCATCGACCTGCGCAATAAACAGTTCTTGGATCATCAATTCTTAGTAAAAAGAATGTTACCACAACTGTTAATAATACAGAAATTAATGCACTACCTATACGCTTAATACTATACATTAACATTGGATGGGCAAAGAATCTTTTAAACCAGTTGTCAGTATACTTCATAATATAATTGTGACTTGTTAAATAAGCGCACAAAATAAAAGCAAGTATTATAGCAACAACTATGGTATAAACAGCTATTAACGATGCCATATTAACCTCCTTAAAACATAGAAAACAAAAAATATTCCCTATTAATAGATATAATTATAATAAAATTATTTATAGATGTCTATTATTAATTTATATTATATATATATTTATATAATAAAAAATCACTAAAGACATTTTCATTGTATTATTAAGATTGTCTCAATATGCTTTATACGAATTTTTATTCAACATTTTATTGATACATTCTTAATTTTTTATAGTGACTGCCTCTTTTAAATTAATGTTTATTTAACCAAAAAAGTGCATCCATCAAAACCATCAGGACTATCAAACAATGCTGAAAGTGAAACAGAACCATTTGATTCACCACTTTCATACAAACTCATTGGGTACATAACCATAGTAGAAATACGCGTAGTTCCTGTGTGTGGTGTATTCACTATTTGTGAAGATGAACCAGTTAAAATGTATAGACCTTTTTCACCACGATCATCAACAGATTTTCTGATTGCACCATCAAAGTTTTGGAGCGTCTTACCACTCATCAAATAGTCTTGGATTCTCACCGATTAATATTCTGGATGGCATTTCTTTCACAACAGATAAATAACTTTCCCTTTTATCTTCATCTTGAAATTCAACTGCACTTTTTGCTCTCTGCTTAGCTGTGGTAGTTTTTCCACAACCTTTTGTTCAAACTATAAGAGTTGCACCGAACGCCTTTAACTTAATATCTAAGAGTTTATCAGCAATTCTCTCATTCTTTTACCTCATAAAAAGTATAATATATACAAAAAAAGTAAAAACAATAGCGCTTCCACTTTTTGTGATAGAATTAATATCTATGCTGAACTTATTCAATAAAAAAAAGATGAGCTTAATTTACTTAAACTCATCTTTCTTATAAACAAACCTTTCAATTAGAATTGTTCTTGAGTGGAGTTAACGACTAAGCGTTCATCTCTTAAATCAAGATATTCTTGCTTGGAGATTGTTCTTGTTAAGATTTCGGTATACTTATACTTGTATTGTGTAATACCGTAGATAGCTCTTGGAGCACGGAATGGAACGATCTTAGAAACTTGGACAGCCTTTCCTAAATCAACCATATAGATTGGACGGACAATGGCTAATTCATAAAGAAGTTCGATTTCAGCTTCAGCAAACTTTTCAAATCTTGTTCTTGAATTCAAATCAGCAGCTGCTGCTTCAACAAGTCCATCATATTTTTCCCATTGCTTTGCGATAGCTTCATGGTTTGGATTGTCGACATCTTTTGTATTACCGATATTAGAGACTAAGTCACCATCTGAGACAACACATTGTGCGAATGTTAATGGGTCAGAATAGTCAGGTCCCCAACCAGAGATGACAAGTGACATTCTGGTATATGATGCTAATGTTTGATAGACGGTAGCATCGGTGATGTTGTTAGCCTTATTCTTGATAATTCTGAATAAAGCATTATCAGCTTCTTCCTTAGAACAAACTTTTACGCTTGATGGTTTGGAGAAGTCGGAATCATATTTTCCATCATCAATCCAACAACCATTTGCACGATAGTTACTGTAGTTAATCCAAGCACCAGAATCTTGGTTTTCTCTTTGATCATAGTATAATCCGGAAGTTTCAATTAAAACTGGGGTCTTAATTGGATCAGCGGCGTGAGTAGCATTATACTCATCGATTTCTTTCTTAGCTTCAGCCTTTAAAGCAGCTAAATCAGCTTTACCAGTTTCGCTTAATTCGAATGCCCACTTTGAAGCATCAGGTCTAACTGTATCAAATCCAATAGCGTGTTCGCCAGTTGAATGTTGAGAATAACCTAAGGCTGCATCGGCTTTTGCAAAGTTCTCATCGGTATATTTACCTTCATAGAACTTATCGACGAAAGCCTTCTTAGTGAAGTCGACGAAGTCGGCACCTCTGATACCTTGTGCAGGATCAGTTTTTTCATCATATTCTTCATACTTGATGAAGTTTGCAGGAATCCAAGTATTAATCATATATTTGGATTTTGTATAATCATCACTACCCATTGAATCACCATAGACATGAGTATCGATTGATTTTAATACTAACTTACGAAGTGCTGGTGAATTTGATAAAGCCTTATTGGTATTTAAGACTGTTGTATTTTCACCATCAGAATTGTAGTTTTGGAATTCAGCTTCAGAACCCATTAATGTGTTGGCTTGTCCAGCCTTGGATGTATCACGATTTAAGTTGAGCATGAAGGCGAATGAAGAACCATCACCTAAACCTTCAACCATGTGTGCATCTTTATGTGCTGGGTTGTCGATTGTTCCTGGATTGTTAGGATCATCACCGACAACATATCTATTCCAACCGACTTGGTCTAAGCTATTGACGACAAATGCGCTGATGTCTTTATTTTCATATGCAGAACGCATTGATGATGGAGAGAAGTTCTTTGGAATTGAAAGAACTCTAACTGTATAGTTACGGACATTTGCGAGATCCCAATAACTTGAGTTACGTTCGAAGTCAAGACTCTTAGCAGTACCCATTTTGAAGTTAGCCATGACATATGCGCCGTTGACTAAAACCTTATCCTTACTTGTACCAAAGTTTTCAATACCACCGATTGCTTCAACAAATGGTGCATAGATTGGTAAGTATGGAGTATAGGTAAGAACTGTTAAGAAGTATGGAGCAGGAGCTAATAACTTATAAGTTAATTTCTTTCCATCTTCGGAAGCCTTAACACCAACTCTTGAGAAGTTAGCGACTTGTGGTAAGGTATCAACTTCAAGACCTAAAGCAGCAGCAATATATTCATCGTTGATTAATCCTGGATCAGTATACTTTCCACAAGTACCACTTGTAGGAGAAACTCTTCCAACATTTCTTGAACATGTTGCGTATGCAGCTTTGACTTTCTCATCAGAACTTTCTTTATCAGTTGCTTCAAAACTGGCTAATAAATCAGGTGAAATTAAACCATAGCCAAGGCTTTGATAGAACTTAAATGTTGTATATGTATTATATTCTTCAGCACCTTCAATAAACATTGTTAATAAGTATGAAGATTCAGATCCTGATGCTGCATCAAGAACATATTTTGCTGAAGAAACCCAGTCGTGTGCGGAAACAACGGCTTCGCTACCAGTAGAATCGATGTATACATCTCTACCTTTGTTGCCATTCTTAACCCATTTAACACCTTCACGGATGTTAAGTGTTAATTCTGTACTATCAGCGTTCCATGAATAGGACTTTGCTAAGGCTGGAACTAAGTTACCAGTACGATCAACTTCAACTAATCCATCAACAATGTTTGCGATATACTTTGAATCTTCAGCTTGCATTGTTGTTGCAGAGTTTAAACTTGATGGTAAATATGTTTCATATGTAACATACTTTCCGTTTCTCTTCACATCTTTGAGCTTATTGTAGGCTGTTTGTCCATCTTGTTCAAAAGAGATGAGTTTTGCCCAATCGTTAGGAACTTTAACACCACTAGAACAAGAAGTTGCTATAGGCAAAAGAGCTAATAACGAAAAAGCAAGAATATTACGTTTTCTCATTTTCATAAATGCTTTTTCCTCCTTTTTAATCACATTTTATGATTGTTTTAATAATACAAGAACAAAAAGTATTTGTCAAACAATTTTTTTAAAAAATCGGCTTGATTAAAGGATTTTTTATAATAATATAAAGGTAAAAAAGTAATGTAAGCGGTTATAAAATACATATTCAATGTTTTTTATAAATTAAAAATAATTTAAAAATTTTAAAAAAATATTTTAAATTTATATTAGTTTTACGGTCAGCTCTATACAAAAATAAATAACAGCAAGAACTAGTCCATTTATAACAAATGGCGATCTAATGTCTAATTTTTTGTTTAAGACGTCGAGAGGAAGTTGACCATTATAGTTTTTGCTCTCTCTCCGATAAGCATAAGTCACACGATTTCCGACAACCCATCCTATAAGAATTGATATAACCGAAGCGACACCAGTAAACATACAAAAATAATAGAGGTAACCAGAACTTTTACTGAGCACAAAGAAAATACCACTGATTCCAAAAACTAACGCAAGGAAAACACCAAATATTATTAAGAGATTTAATACACACTTTTTATTTAATGAACTGCTGATCATTTTTTTCTGCTCTTACCTTTTTTCACCTTAATCGGTGCACCTATAACTCCAGTGACCAAGAAACTCTTTTCTTTACCTGAATTGTATGATGACAAATCTATCCAATGTGCATCGTGTTTGCTCTTTTCTGCACTATCTTTTGCTATTCCAAAAACACGAAGCAATTCTTCATCTAAATCAATTGCACATTTATCTAAACTTTTAACAAATGTTCCTACTTGTGCCGAAAGAATAGAAAGATTTATTAGAGCTAGATCAAAATCATATTTTAAAATTTCTACTTTTAAAGAATCCAACTTATCAAATAATGAATATGCACTGTTCTTTTCATATATTGTATCTAAAGAAAGAGTTAAAACATCAAAAGAATAATCTTCTGTAATCAAAAACTTGTGAAAAAGATTTTGATGCAAATGCTGGACCTTAATTATTTCATCATATGGAGAAATAACTAATACCTTCTTTCCTTTTAAATAAGATAATAGACTTGTATTTTCGATTAAACTGCATTCATTATGATTCAACACTACAAACTTAGCTTTTGGATTAATAAAAGATTTAACTAATAAATACTCTTCCTTACCCATTTTTTCAAAACAGATAACATCAGCATTTACAATACTTTTTAATAACTCAGTAGCAATATGCTTTAAAGATACCTGTGTAATAACTCCTATTGTAGCTGCAACACGAATATCATCAGGTATCATTAACTTACGAGAAAACTTTTTTCCTCTTAAGTATTCAAAAACCAAAACAGCTTGATAATGAGATAATTTTATAATAGCACTGCTTTTTTTATTTTTTAAAGAAGAATCAATAACATTAAAAGCGTCTACCCCATAAGAGATAGATACACCATCACATGTAGTTCTATTCTTTTTAAACTTTGATTTAATCGATTCGTTAATGCTTTGCATCAACCCTATTTTCTTGAAGTCCATATTTTAAGTATAGCATATATTTTTTGTATAGTCACTATTTATTAAACTTTATATAAAAATCATCCACCTCATTTTTAAAACATAAGAATACATTCATATTTCATATTTATTAGTGATGCAAGAAAAAATAAATGAACTTAAATCATTAACTCTTTCCGCAATGCTAAACAGTATTATGGCAATATTTTTTTATGCTGTTAAATTTCTTGCAATGGATTTATCCATAATATTCATTTTTATAATAATCACATCGTTTTTTTATACTGAACAAGTATCATTAAAAAAAATTCATTATTTCCTTGTTCCACTTGTTCTTTTGTCAAGCCTATTTTTAATTCCATATATGATAATAGGAATTATACTTTGTGCTATTTTATCTGGCGTAAACTTATTTATCTTTTCAAAAAATAAAACAGCTTTTATCATTTCCCTTTTTCTATCATTCGTTAGTATTCAAATATTTGATCTAAGCTTTTCCTTTATAATACTAAGTACAGATAGTATTAGCATCTATTTAAATTCAATTGAAACACATATTATAAACTTAAGAGAGAAATACACAGATTTAAAACTATTATTAACAATCATCTATCAGTGTTCAAAAATAATAGTTGGAACCATTATTTTCTTAGTACCAACACTTTGCTTTCTGCTTACTATTTTTTTAATCTCATCAATAACAAAAATTAAAATAAACATAATGAATACTAAAAAACTACTTATTACACTTTTGCTAATAATATCACTGCTTCTTATCCTATCAATAATTTATATTTTAAATATTGAAAAGCTAAACAATTACCTTGAGCTAATATTAATGTTTATACCTATAACTTACATAATTCTTTCACTAATCATCGCATTAATAATTCCAACCATAATGCTTATGAAAAAACATAACATCATTATCGTAACAATATCATTTATCACTTCAATAGTATTATCAATTTTCATCTCAATTCCAACTCTTCTTTTCGTAGCAATAAAGTCAAAATAAATAGTTCGCTTCGCCTTTTTGCGGGCTGTTTTCGGGCCATGTTGAGGGAAATTTTATACCACTTTGAGTGTCAATATTCCAGCCTCTTCCTAAGGTTTGAGGCGTACCGATGTAGACCTTTAGATTAAACTTTCGTGGGTATGTTGAAGTATCGTATCCAAACATATAAATGCCTATATTAACGGTGTTGAGCGCAGAAGCAACTTCTAGTTTGCTAATAGGATTGCTTCCTAAATTAAGCCAGAATAATAAACAAAAGTGTTGCTTTTTGTTAAAAAGATGATGCATTTTGTTTATAATACTGTTTGTTTTTTATTTATTGTGAGGTGTTTTATGACTAGTTTTACCAAGCATTTTGACAAACGTTCTATGCGCATTGTCGATTATGATGTTTGTCCTTATTGTGGCAGTGTACATATTAAGAAAAATGGCAAATCAAAAGGTGGACATCAACGCTGGATCTGTAGAGACTGCTCCAAAACATTTTCTGGAAGAGTTAATACTATTGCTTTTTCTAGTAAGCTCAGACCACATCAGATTAAAAGCATTTTATATGGATTAATTGATAATATGACATATAGTCAGATATCACATTTAGCTAATGTTTCTAATTCAACTATTAATTTGTGGCGTAGAAAGCTTGAGTTTCAATGGAGAAATAAATCAAAAGTAGTGCTTAAGGATAAGGTT
>CAOSOP010000003.1 GCA_948525355.1 uncultured Bacilli bacterium
GATGTTATAAGGAGTTTATATAGTTGTGGTTGCATTAACTTTGACATCTAACCTTTTTTTTGTAATTCATTAAGTGACTAGTTAATTGCAACTTTATTAATACTTTTATTTCTTTTCACTAAATCTTATTTTAGCGTTAGGTCTTTTTTCATACCAAAAGCTCATTCCTTTACTACTAGTAGGCGTTAGTACTCCATCTTTATCAATCAAAAAAGTGAATTTTATACTCATTGCACCTTCTTCGCTAGTAAATGCAGACTTTGGAATTTTAATATATTCATTACCCCTAAAAAAATAATTAGACTTGTTGTTTTCTTGATATATATCATATACAAACTTTATATCGCGGAGATCATCATCTGTGTATGTTTTTAAAACTATATCATTTGCAGTTAAAGTTGCATTTAGATTATTGTTATCTTTTCTTTCTCTTGAAAACAATCCCAAAAATACTTTTATACCTACATTGTTAATATCATATTCCTTGTTTTTTATATATTCGATTTCCATAGGAAACAAGTCGGGTAAACAACTAATGTGATCAGAATCACACGAAGTTAGTGCTGTAATTATCAATACTGTTGGAATTATGTGCAATTTATTCATACATTCTCTCCTTTACATGAACACCTCGTAACCGCTTACATTTGTACTATATCATATGCTTATTATGAAGTCAAACTCATAAAATCTATGTGATTATTTACATTAAGTACATTAAGTGACTAATTGATTATTACCTCATATCCACTTTTTATTTCTATAAAAAAATAGATTCTACAAACACAGAATCTATTAAATATTATTAGCTAACCAAATCTAATCTTATTAATATATCATCATGCTGCCAATAGATATTCTTCCCTTGTTAGCCGTTCCTACTGGTAGAGTTTCTACATAAATTCTAAACTGATCAATGCTTTCCAAAAATGAAAATGAGTATACAATTTGTTTTTGCCTATCATTTGATAATGTATTTACATTAATCATAAATTCATCTTTAAAAATACCATCATAATTTAGTATTTGTATTGCAATTTTGCTCTGTTCAGGTTTTAAATATTCTGATTTGCCCCAAAGCGATAAACTAAAGTCAATATGCTGAATCGGTTTGCTAAACTTATATGTTATATATGCTACACCGCGACCTTCCTTTCTTGGAGATAAATTAATATACTACCTTCAATAAAACCACAACGTTTTCGCTCAGTAGTAATAACCATATCTTTAATCATTATAGGCTTTGTATAATTTTCCTCATATGCTTCAGAAAACTGATAACTGGATGGATATAAAATATATTTTGAATTAAAATAATCTGGTTTTTTGAAATAAAAGAACTCAGAGTAGTATCCTCCTGTTATTGGAGTTGATGTTTGATAGGATATAACACTAACATAATAAAAATCACCAGGAGCAAGTAATACTTCTTCAAAAAAAGAGTAATTTAGAGTATATTCTTCATCGTAAATATTATCTAACCTTAAAGAAACGTTTCCGTAATAATCATAAAATTCAAGTGTAAATCTATCCATAACTGTTTTTTCGTTAGTACCACCACCAACATACCAAGAAAATGTTACATTTGGACCTAAATAGTTATCTTCTACTATAAATAAATCATAAGAAGAAATGTGATGACTTGATAAGATTTTTCCCAATAGTCGCTTATCTATGAGTTCATTATCATAAATATAATTTATAAACTCAGAAAAGGTTTTCGAACCACATGCTTTAATTAAATTCCAAAATTCTTTATGTCCAAGTCCTATTTGATCGAATGGTTCATCATTATTATCATCATATATATCATATAATACTGCCGCTATTAGTCCTTCGCATCCCTCGGAAGAATAATAATATTCTTTTTCCTCCAAATTAAATGTAATTATGTCATTTTTATTTTTCGAATATTTTTCACCATAAGATTGATATGTAGAGTCACCTATAAATTTCATTCTCAGTAATTTATTAGAAAAATATTGAGTGACTTGAATAGCAAATAATGTTGGCCATGCTTCTCCCCATGCAAGCCTAATTCCTTTATCTTTGCCAATTTTTCTTACGCTATCGTCTTCAAAATAATGATTGCTAACAGGAGAATTAGAAATTTTAAGCATTTTTTGCAAATGATGACCATATTCATGTAGTATACAATCCCAAAAACAATACGCACTTCTATAATAATGTATGCCCGAACTATTATAATAACTGCTTGATGCTGGATACTTTGCTTTAACTGGAGGAGCTGTAACTCCATCATTCATTATTTCTACATATTTATTTCCATATGCAAGTGCTTGCGCAATTTGAAAAGCTCTTCCAGAGTCACCATACATTTTTATTGTCATATCTATTGTATAATACATATGTGTTTTAACATTTCTAATTACGCTTGAATTAATATAGTGTACATTATTAAAGAAAAGGCTTTTTACAACACGAGCATTCTTGCACTCAGCATAAACTCTTAAAAAAACATCATATCCACCATTTTCAAATAATGTTTTATTTAGAAATTGATAGGAATAATTCCCATATTCGTCTGTATAGAATTCACCCAATGATCTTTCACCAAATGGTTGCTTATCAAATACACCAACCCTTATCCAACTTAGCGGTTGTATAAACTGATTTACATCATCATACCACAAAATAGTACCTCTAAGGAAAGTTGAAGTATCTTTTCTCTTTTGGACTAAAGGATCAGAAACAGTATCAACATTCACTGCACTTAAGTCCTCGCTATCTATATTTTCAGCTGTATCCCCGTAGGTCATTTCATTATAATATTCTTCCGTTATAAGTTCTTCATGCAAAAGATATGCATAATAATTATCCTCAGCCATTTGCATAGATTCTGTATTTAAAAAAACACCATGTTCAGTATTAAAAGCAAAAATCGTTATATCTATTCTTTCATCATTTGCCAAAGTAATATCTATTGTTGATGTTGCGTTTTTTTCAGAAACATTATATTTAACATTAGCTTGATAATTATCGTTAAAATAAAGTGGTTCAATTAGTGTCATTCCATTATCAAAAGTACCTGCACCAATTATTTCTTCACTTATATGAGCATAAACATTAAATATAACACTATCATTTTGATAAGGAGTATCCTCTAAATCCGCTTCTAAATAATCTCCAGTCATTGGTGCATTCATTCGTTCGGAACGAATTGCACTATTTTTCTCTTTCATTTGCAATTGTTCGCTGTTAGATACATTATCTTTACTATAAAGTGTAAAATTAGATAGCACACTCATCGAAAATGTAAAAAATAATCTTATGACTTTTTTATTCATTTTAACCTCCCGAATATATAGTTCCTTTTTATATCACTATCCTTTACTTCTCTAAATCTTATCTTAGAATTAGGTCTTTTTTCGTACCAAAAACCCTGTCCTTGACCACTGCTAGGTGTTAGAACTCCATTTTTATCAACCATAAAATAGAATGTAATAGTAATTATGCCTTCTTCATTTTTAAAAGTCGACTTTGGAATTTTAATATATTCATTTCCTCTAAAATAATAAGTAGTTTTATCTTTTTTATCAGTATATGTATCATAAACAAATTTCATATCACGAAGATCATCATCATTATATGTTTTTAAAACTGTTGACTCTGTATAATAACCCATATCTAATGTATCATTTTCATTTGCAATCAACATAGCATTTAACTCTCTACGATCATTTATTTCACCAGGAAATAACCCTAAAAATACTTTTACACCCACATTATAAATGTCATATTCTTTATTTTTTATATATTCGATATCCATAGGAAACAATGCACTAGCACAACTACTATTAGAATCACACGAAGCTAGTGATGCAATCATTAATACTGCTGGAATTATGTGCAATCTTTTCATACGTTTCTCCTTTATACGAACATCTTGTAACCGCTTACATTTATACTATATCATATGCTATCCTTTATGTCAAATTCCATTTGTATCCCAAAAATTTTCATTAAGTGACTAGTTAATTACACTCTTATACTATTCTTTATTCTTATAAAAATAGATTCTGCAAATGCAGAATCTATTAACTATTATTAATTATATATTTGATACATGTCCAACAAACAAAGGAAGTCCAGCACTATCAATTAATGAGAAATAGAATGGTTTATCGACATTAACATCTATATATTCTACTTCTCCTGGTGCAACAGGAACTTTAATTGCTGTTGTTGAAGATGCCTGAATTCCATTGCTAGATAATGAGAATGTTGTTTTCTGCTCTATTTTACTAACTGCTGAAGCCGAACTTGAAACTTTTGACAAAGCAGATTTGGTATAAATGTAATCTATTCCTAAATCAGTTTTTGTTACTTCATTCAAATCAAGTTGATTATCAATATCAAAATATGGAGCACTAATTCTAACAAAACTTTCTTTCATCTTTTCTAATGTAGAACTAATACTTGATAAATCAAAAGTCTTTCCTTCATTTGGAACAAAGAAAACAAGTTTTTCATTCTTTAAACTAATCGAAACTGCCCTAAGAACTTCATCACTATAGTACAAAGAACTAGTTTCTTCAATAAATCCTTCAACACTCTTTCCATTAAATTCAACAGTATTCTTGCTAAAAGCATAGGTATAACTATAACTAAGTGTTGATATAAAACCGAGAAGTGTATCATCATTACCACTGATTACTGGTTCATTGCTATTATACAAATCAAATGTAGCTTCTTTTAACCATTTGACTTGCTTTTCTTCTTCTTTACTATCGCCATGGAATAAAAGTCCCAACTCCAAATCTTGAATTATATCCTTAACTTCTTTAGAAAGCTCGATCTTAGAAGACTTTAATACTGAAAGAGCGGATGCAAGTCGTGCACGATATAAAGAGTTTTCCTTGCTCTGGTCAAAATTAAGTCCTTTGCGAAGATTTTTTAAAGTAGAAAGAAGTTTTTCATTCGACTCATGACCTAAATCACTATATAACTTTTCTCCATCATATTCAGATAACTGAGATAATAAACCTAGAGAATCATAATATGATACAGGTGAGAAAGCATAATTAGCTTTATTATGAATTCTGTCAACTCCTTTAATAGAATTTGTAATGAATTCACTCATTCCAGTAAAGTCTGCTTTCTGATACTCAGTTAAATTTCTTTGTGTTGTAAAAGTAGGAATAATACCTTCTTTTATTGAAACAACACCTGTAGAGTTATCTCCATTATTAGCACAGGAAGTAAGTGCCATTGCTGATGTTAATAGAACTAATCTCAATCTATTATTCATAATTTTCCTCTTTTCTTAAGATTATTATATAATTTCTATATTAATCGTGCAACAAAAAGAATTTTCCACATAATAATAATAATAATAATAATAATAATAATAGCAAAAATAACTAAAATTTGTTTTTTTAGTTATTTTAACTATACTATCTTATTGTCATTTGAATCACTTCGGTAGAAAACATTTACCATTTTCTTTAAATCAAATGGTACAAGCGGAGCTAAATAATACTTTCCATATACTTTAGTTGAAACCATGTTTAAGAATAAAAACAAGCATCCAAATATAAAGCCTAAGCGCCCAAATACGAAACAAAGCAGTAAAAGACTGTATTTTATAAGTCGATTAGCTAAAGATAATTCATAACTAGGCGTTGCAAATGACGCAATCGCTGCAAATGAAATATAGACCAATACTTCTGGCAAGAAGAAATCTAATTCAATTGTCACGGACCCAAGTATAATTGCCGCTACAACACCAATAGATGAAGTTAATTCACTCGGAGCATGAACAATAGCTAATCGTATCAACTCAACAAATAACTCAGCAATCAGTATTTGTAAAAATAGCGGCATCGCTACTTCTTTAGATGGTCTTAGAATGAAGTAATTATTAATTGATGTTTCTGAAACAAGTATGTACCAAATAGGAACAAGAAACACAGACAAGATAACACCAAAATTTCTTATTAACCTTGTCAGTGAACCAACTAGTGGCGATTGCTGATATTCTTCAACATTATCTAAATGGTCAAAATAACTTATCGGTAAAATAATCACATCAGGACTTGTATCGACAAAAATAATAATCTTTCCTTGATAAAGATTTATCGCCGCAATATCAGGTCTCTCACTATATCTAACCAACGGAAAAGGCTTTAAATGCTGTGGTAAAAGTTTTTCAACTATAGCCTTGCTCGTCATTACTAATGACTCGAGTTCAAGATTCTTAAGTTTCTCCTTAATGCAATCTAATATTTTAGTATCAACTTTATCATCAAGCGAACATATGGCAATATCAGTCTTAGACTTATTGCCAACATTAGTTAGATAAATGCTCAGTTTATCATCTCTCACCCTTCTTCTTAATAAACCGATATTGTCATTAATTGATTCAGTAAATCCATCTTTTGACCCACGAACGCTCTTCTCGCTCTTCGGCTCGCTTATTCCTCTTGTCGGATATTTTCTGACTTCAATAGTCAAGGCATAATCATTTTCTTCAAGAAGCAAAACAGCCACACCAGAAAGAACAAGTCTTTTTAAGTTTAGATAATCATTTTCAGTGCTAATTGCAGCATTATATAGCTGCTCTTCCTTCTTTTTAAAGCTCTTTGAAAGCAATAAGCTTTCCGCTATAACCGCACATTCAGAGGCAGAAGTCAAAGTAGTCAAAAGGTATAGTATTCCCTTCTTATTCTTATAAGATATTACCTTTCTAACAGCATCAAAATTGTCACCAACTTTTATCGCATCACTTAAATATGCATCGGCTAATTTATAGAACATTTTCTTCATGGTTTTGGCCTAAAAATGATTGCAGCAATAACGCTTACAACGATGACTGCTGTTAAAGTTATTGAACATGGAACAAACATACCAGTAAATATTCCCATAAATCCTTGTTCATTCACACTATTTATAACACTTGTTGTCATTATGTTTCCATAGTTTAAAATAGCTAGACTCGCTCCTCCAGGAGCATATTCAGAAATAGTATTATAAATACCAAAAGAAGCAAGGAGTGCTCCAATTGAAGCAAATAATGATGTAATATGTCCAGGAGTCATCTTCGTATATTCAAAAATCAACTGTGCAATAAGACAAACGCCCCCAAGGAAAAGTGCTGATAATAAATATGTCATACATCACTCCTTTCAAATTCAACAGCATGAGCGATCATCGGTATGCTCTTTTTCTGAAAAACATAAGTCGGATCAAATAAAGCTCCTGTTGCTACTAACAATACTCTTTTATATTCACCTAACTTTAATTTATTAAAAACCATGCTGTAAGTTACAAGCGGCGCACAAGCAGCACCACTACCACCCATAAATACATCTTGTTTTTTCACATCAAAAATCAGGGTTCCAGCATCAAGGTGATTATTTAAATCTATCCCATCATTTTTAAATAACTCCAATAAAACTTTTGAACCAAGAGTTGATAAATCGCCAGTAATAATAGCATCATAGTAGTCAGGACTTAAATTAAAATATTTTAAATGCTCTTTTATCGTTTTATAGGCGGCATAACTCATTCCCGTTCCTAAATCGTTAACATCTGTCCAATTCGTGTCATAAGTCTTTCCGATGCTTCCTCTTTTAACACGTATCTTATTAAATTTATTCGAAAGGAGAATAGCACCACTACCAGTAACGGTAAAAGTCGTTTGGTACCTCTTTCCACCACCATATTCGATAGGATTTCTAAACTGTCTTTCCGACGTTGCATATGATGAAGTTGAGCTGACCAATACCTCATTGATGATATTTCCTTTAATAAACGACGCTCCAGTTAATATTCCTAAAGCTGAAGTTGAACAAGCTCCATATATTCCGATAAACGAAGAATCTAGTTTTCCACTCGTCTTACTTGAACATGCGATTTGATTATTTAAATCACCAGCGATAAATAGATTGATATCATCATAACTCATACCGCATTTATTCAAGCAAATATCAATAGCTTCTTCTTTTAGCATCAATTCAAAAGATTCAAAGCTCTGCTTTCGAGAGATTTTATCTATAAATACTTTATCAAACAAGTCCTTTAACGGACCACAAGCCTCTTTCTTGCCGGCTGTAGTTGCTGATGACTTGACATAAACATTATCAAAATTTATGTGTAGCATCACATTCTCACTCCAAATAATGTTAAAATATAATATATCACTCCATAGATAAAGCTTGTAAAAACTCCATAAGTGATGACAGATCCAGCGAGTGAAAACATTCGACTTCCAACACCAAATATTGGTCCTTCATATGAAAATTCCATCGCTTCACTGACCATTGAGTTTGCAAATCCTGTTATCGGTATGAATAATCCTGCCTTAAAGATCTGCCCCATTTTCTTATATACTCCTATTCCTGTTAAAACAAAAGTAATAAAAATAAATGTCATCGACATTATACCTTTAATCATTTGATCCTCTAAATCAGTAAACCTTTTAAGCATATCATACTCAAAATTACCCAAGAGGCCGATTATCGCGCCCATTCCAAAAGAAAGGAGACAGTTCATCAAAACCTCATTGGATTTATTATATTTTTTTGCTGTTTTTAAAAATTCATTTTCTTCCATAACACACCTCAAGTTTATTATGGAAGAAGAAACGAAAAATAAACAATGCTATTTGCTATAATTCATTATTCTTTCACGCATTTTCTTTAAAACCTTTTTTTCAAGCCTCGAGACATTTACTTGGCTAGTAAAAAGTCTTTTAGCGATATCCGCCTGCGTCATATTCTCATAATATCTAAGGTGAACAAAAAGTCTTTCCTTATTATCTAATGACTGCAATGCTAAATCTAAATCGATAAACTCACTGATCATTTTATGATTGTCTTCGCTTAAAAAATCTTGCAGTGAATTACCATCTTCTTCATCACCAATAGTTTTATCAAGTGAAGTGGGTTTATAAAAAGATTCAAGTGCTAAGACAACATCTTCATAGCTGACATTAAACATATCTTTCAGTTCATCGATACTAGGTTCTTTTTGATAAGTATTAAAATACTCTTCTTTCTTCTTTAATAATGCTGAACCAAGCTCCTTTAAGCTGCGTGCAACCTTTATTCCCGTTGATTCTCGAAAATACTTCCGCAGTTCTCCTAATATTAAAGGAACTGCATAAGTTGAAAACTTAACATTATATGAAGGATCAAAGTTTTGAATCGCTTTTATCAACCCTAAAGAACCAATCTGAAAGAGATCATCCTTTTCATCATTTTGATAAGAAAACCTTTTCATCAAAGAATAGATAAGATTTTTATTTTTAGAATATAAATCGGCTAAAGCTTTATCATCTCCCTGTTGTGCAAGAAGAAACTCATCATATTCCGACATCTTCGCTTATAGCCTTTGAAGAGTCACTGACGATTTTTTTCGTAACTATAACTCTTGTTCCCATACTTTTAACACTGCGCAGAGTGAAAGAATCCGAAAGCGATTGGATTATGGTAAGACCCATACCCGCACGCTCTAAATCAGGTCTTGTCGTGTAATGAGGAGTTAAAGCTAAATCTACATTCTCTATTCCATCGCCGTAATCAGCGATGACAAGATAAAGATTATCTCCTTCAATATCGCATTTGATATAGACATCCTTAGTTGAGTCTAAATGATATCCATGAATTATTGCATTGCTAACAGCTTCTGAAACGATGGTTTTAATATCACCGATCACCTCAATATCAGGCTCAAGCGATTCGATAAAAGCGATTACTGAAGCACGTGCTAAGGTCTCATTTTTTAATGTTGCTTTAAAGCGTAGTTCCATGCTATTTGTTGTGATCATTAAATCAACACCTCCTTTTTAAATTGCGACATTGATTTATAGACTTTAATCACGCTTGAAAGCCCAGATATCTTGACGATTTTTTCTGCATATGATGATAATCCAACAAGTCCTACAGCCCCTCCGACGCGTTTTATATCGTTATATCTTCCTAGTATTAGTCCGATACCTGCACTATCGAGAAATGTCAAATCTTTTAAATCAAAGAGCAAAAAGCGAGGTGCAGATTTTTCCATCATTTGAAGAATCTTCGTTTTATAAGATAAAGTTTTATAGGAGTCCAAATCTCCGCTGATTTTGATAAGTAGCCCGTTATCAAACTTTGATATTTTTATTTTGTTTTCCAATGTATCTCACCTCGATTATTAAAATACAACAAAACAAATCGACTTTGGGTAGGCTCGACAATATAAGACAAAATGAACAAAAACCTTATTAAAAATAATCAAACAAAAAGACTGTTTGAATTTATCTTTAACTTTAAACTCAAACAGCCTCAAGTTTTATATAAATAAATCAACCCAAGCGTCTTTAAAGTAATCTAAATACTTTTTATTAATCACATCTTCTTTTACAACTACTGGATATCTCTTCTCCTTATCTTTATATGCTACAACTAAATAACCAACAACCGTATCCTTAGCAATCGGCGCACTCGTTTTGGTTAAGACGATGCTTAAGGTCAAGTCTTCTTTCTTTACATTATCGATAAAACTAGGCGCGATATCATTTAATGGATAAATAGCGACATTTCTATTCTTAGCATTTTTAAAATCATATAACGCTAAGATTTCATCTTTATAAAAAAGCTCAACTCTATTTAATATCGAATAACCATAATCAAGAAGTTTTCTCGTATCAGAAGATCTATCGGCAATACTAGCAGCTCCCATCGTTACACTGACAAGTCTTATACCATTTCTAATCGCCGTCGCTGTCAAATTGTAGCCAGCCTTATTCGTATAACCGGTCTTTAATCCATCCATACCATCATAATGCCCAAGAAGCTTATTCGTATTTACTAGCCAAAATGGTTCATCGCTATCTTTTCTAATATAATCTTCCTTGAGTCTAGTAAAGCGAAGAATGCTTTCATTAAAACGAAGCAATTCAGTCGCTAATAATCCCATGTCATAAGCAGAAGTATAATGCTTTTCATCATCAAATCCAGTCGCATTGACAAAATTCGTGTCATTCATCTTTAAATTCTTCGCTTTTTCATTCATCATCTTAACGAATGAAGAATGACTCCCGGCAACTTTTTCACCTAAGGCGACAACAGCGTCATTTGCAGAATTAATAGCGACAGATTTAAAAAGGTCTTCAACACTCATGCTTTCGTTTGGTGCTAAAAATATCTGTGTACCACCCATTGAGCATGCTTCTTGACTAGGCGTTACCATATCATCCCATTTGAGTTTACCTTTTTCAATATGTTCTAAAACAAGCAACATACCCATCATTTTTGTCATTGAAGCTGGATAAAGTTTTTCATGTTCATTGCTAGAATACAAAACTTCCTTAGAGTCATAATCAATCAATAAATGTGCCTTAGCTTTAAGCTGAAGATCTGCTTTATTCGTCTCTAATCGTATGGTTTTAGCTTCAGCTTTATATGTAAAACCACAGATAAACTGGATTAAAACAAAAAATAAACTAATAATTTTCATAGTTACCCCCGCTAAAGACTATGCCCAAAAGAAAGGATTTATGATATAAAGTCAAAAGAAAAGGCAGGAATTCCTGCCTTTGACATTACGCCTCAATCGTATCGAGAATTAAACGAGGTTTTTCAACCTTTTCATCGACAATTTCAAACGCTCCGAGTATTTCTTTTACTATCGGTTCATATTTAGGTCTTTCGGTATATAAAGTTGCAAGTTCATCGCCCTTATTGACAAATTCACCAACCTTATGCTTTAAGACTATACCACTAGACATATCGATTGTGTCTTCTTTTCTTTCTCTTCCACCACCAAGTTTCATCGCTGCTAGACCAATTGTTAAAGCGTTACACTTACTTATATATCCACTGCGAGGAGCATAAACTTTTTCGCGGTATAATGCTAATGGGAATTTGCTCGTGTCTTCAATGTAAGATATATCACCATTTTGTGCCTTAACAAATTCTAAAAACACTTTGTATGCTGTTCCATCATCAAGTTTTTCTTTAAGCATTCTGTGTGCTTCTTCAAAACTATTAGCGAGTTTTGCCTGTAAAAGCATCGTGCTTCCAGAATGTAAACAAATATTAGTTAAATCTTCTGGTCCATGACCTAAAAGTGTATCGACAACTTCCTTAACCTCTAAATTATTACCGACAGCTAATCCAAGTGGTTCCTCCATCGAAGTGATTTCAGCTCTTGTATCACGGCCAAAGTAATTACCGATTTCGACCATCATCTTAGCCAGCTTAGTCGCATCTTCTATATTTTTCATAAATGCTCCATCACCGAACTTAACATCTAATAATATAGTATTAGATCCAGATGCTAGTTTCTTTGACATAATTGAAGAAGCAATTAATGGAATCGAATCAACAGTATTAGTTACATCACGCAAAGCGTATAGTTTCTTATCGGCTGGAACAAGTGAACCAGTTTGACCGATGATAGATATACCAATTCTTTTGACCTGTTCAATAAACTCTTTGCGGTCGAGAGAAATATTAAATCCTGGAATGGATTCAAGTTTATCAAGTGTTCCACCAGTATGACCGAGTCCACGTCCAGACATTTTGGCAAACTTAGCACCACAAGCAGCTACCATTGGTCCAAGAACTAATGAAGTCTTATCACCAACACCACCAGTCGAATGCTTATCAACTTTATATCCTTCAATTTCACTTAAATCAATTGTCTCTCCAGAGTTAAGCATTTCTTCAGTTAAATCAAAGATTTCCTGCTTTGTCATTCCTTTAAAAATAATCGCCATCAACATTGCTGAAACTTGATAATCAGGAATGTCGCCTTTGACATAACCCTCAATAAAGAAATGAATTTCTTCTTTGGTCAATTCTTGACCATTTCTCTTTTTTCCAATTAAATCAATGAATCTCATTTATAATCTCCTTAATAACTATTAAAATTATAAACTATTTTCTTTGAAGAAAAAAGTTATAAATTAAAAAGATTGAGTTTTTCGCTCAACCTCTTCATTTTTATTCAATAGACAAAGTCACCCAACGATCGTTGTCATTACCATATGTATTATCATAAATTCTTACATATACGGTATGAATCTCATCGTCACCAACATAAACAAGCTTTGAATCCTCATTACAATAATTATATACTTGATCAGAACATTCAAGTGAATTAATTGTCATGGCATTCTCCACTTTGAAATAGCTAATAGCCTTTCCTACTAATGTGATTCCAGAATTGCTGACATTGCTTACTGGAACTTTTCTTAAGTCCTTACGAACTAATCTGACCTCTCCTTTTTTTATAACACCAGTCCAAAAATACTCTTCAACACCATAGATTGGTGAAAGACTTTTATTGAACTGTCGACGACAATCGACACGTGTTGTAGTGTTAAGAAGATAAAGATCAGCGGTTCCCTTAAAAACAAAACTAGATTTAACCGAAGTATGTTTTGTATTAGCAGTAGCCTTAGTTTTTTGCGTTTTTTTAGTAACTTCCTTTGATTTTTTTACTGTATTTGCCATATATCTCTCCTCTCTTAATAATACTATAACACAAAGAAAAAATAACAATAGATGAAAGCGGTTTTCATAATAAATATAGCACCAAAAAAGGCTGTTATAAAATCTAACAGCCCTGATCGATTATTTTACTAGCAATGTAACGCTGGTGTTTTCAGCGATAAAGACGATTGAAGGTCCTAAATTATTTATTTCGGCGAGCAATATTTCTTTTGGACTGCTTTCGCCAAATTTAATATATAGTTTAAGTCCTAATGCCTTTATTTCTGAATCTTCCATGTTGAATGTTATCGTTACTTCATTACCTAAGAATATACCATCAGATAAATCAGTAAGTATTTCTAGACCAATATCTACTGCCGATTGATCTAAAACAAGATTTACCGCCGCTCTTTCTCTTATCACAAACACCATTCCAGTCTTTACGATAAGAAGAGCTTCATTTTTATCTGACAACTTAACTTCTTGTAATGACTTATTATCAATAACTCCATCTTTTTCTATACCAACATATAAGATATGGCTTCTATCGATAGCCTTATCAAATTGTAACAAGAGTTCATCATATGTATAAACTGGGTTAGTCGATACATCAGTTAAAATGCTATAATTACCGCTTGTTTCATCCATCAACTTGAGGTCGAGCTTATAGCATCTTTCAACGATAATCTTATTGATGGACTTAATCATGATTTTAAATTTATCACCATTAGTAACTTCGACCAATTCTCTTTTTCCATCTTTACGAATGACATATACTCTATCGACATAAGTACTAGTCTCTTCAAGCTGATGGCTTAAGGTAAATGAATATTCACCATCAAATAACTTCTTATAAGTATCATCATCTTTTGAAGGAATCGTAGTATTAAGGTCATCTTTTAAAACATAAGATGAACTTGTTAAATCTTCAAACGTAACATAATAGGTCTTACGATCAACTTCAGCATAGATATTGGTATTAGATAAAACCTTATCATAAATATCAACCTTTTGTTTTAAGTCTAAATCATAATACATCTTATTTATGTTCAAAGAATATCCTTCAACTCTTAACTCATCGACATTGATAAATGACTTCAATGGAGTATCAAATTCGATATTATTGAATGTATCATATAGGACACTTCCATCAATGCTGTAGATATTAACATTATATTTAATAATGCTGTAGCGAGCATAAAGATTTATATTTCGACGATCCAAATCGTTTTGTGGATCAATGCTTTTCCATTCACGACCGTTTTCATCAAACCATCCAATAAATATATATCCTTCACGACGAGCATCAGTCAAGATGATAGTCGGTGAATTGATATTATAGACGATCGTATTATTTGGATAATCTGTCTCTGGTGCATTTAAGAGTCTGATGACGTAATCAGTCATACGCCAAGAAGCATAGAGATTCAAGTTACGATCGATCTTTGTATTTAATGGTAATGATACTGTGCACTTAGGATCAAGATACCAACCAGTAAAGGTATAACCATTTCTCATCGGCTCACTGATTAAAACAGATTCAGTTAAATAAGAATCATATCCGATCATTTTTTCAACAGAATAATCAGTTCCATCATTATAATAGAATGTCAAAGAATACTTCTTTTGTGATATTCCATCAAAAACAACTCTCGTATCGAGATTGACAACAAATGTATAGACATATCTTCCTTCATTATCAATGCTAGGAGTACAGATGACATTGTTGATTGTTACGAGTGGTGTTCCACTATAGCCAGCTTCGTTTTTAACTCTGACAGTCATATTGACCGTTGAGCCATTTTCAACATATCCATTAGTTGGAACTGTTCCACTAAAATAGTTGATTTCAACTCCATCAGCTCTTTCAAAGAAAATTCTTGATGAGTTTTCAGGGACGACAGACCACTTGGCAAAGACATTGATTGGCGCACTATTAGCGGGCCAGGTTTCATATTGCATTGGGGTCTTATAGTTAGGATCCAAATACCAACCAGCGAAATAGAATCCTTCTCTCGTTGGATCACTTGGAAGTATTAAAGGATCACCAAAATAACCGGTGATAGAACTAACTTCAATAGAAGGGTCGCCAGTGACGAAGTTCATCTCCATCTTTAACTTATTCCATTCAGCAACAAGTTCTATATCTCTATCAATACCTGAAGGAATGGCGTCAATTAACTTTCCATCAAGTCTCCATCCGACAAATTCAAGACCATCAGGATAGTTTTCAAGTGGCAATAGTTCAACCTTATCATCAAAATAGGTTATGGTATTAATCTTATTCTGATTATAAGCACCAAAGGTATTTGCGTAAGTGACATTATAATGTGCGATGTCCCACTTTGCATAAAAATCCAAGTCTTTTCTAACTCTTATACTAAAGTCGGATTTAACCTTATATTCATCGGTTTCATAATAATCGGCAAAGACATATCCTACACGGGAGAACTGACCATCGGCAATATCCTTGCTGATATTAGATCCATAGGTAACATAACAAGAATAAATAGCTTCAACTCCATCAACATCATATCCGCCGTGGAATGTAAGTTTAACTTTCTTCTTAACGAGATTTGAAACCTCAATCGTTGTATCACCATTAGCAATAAAAGTATACATACCATCGACAAGAGTTAAAACTTGTCCATTTGCTGTAACAACAGCTTGGCTCGCATCATAATCGACATTAAAATCGATTCTAAAACTCACCTCTTCGCCGCGAGGATAAGTATTCGTAACGAGTGGAATATAGTATTCAACACCTTTAGACCAGGTGATGTTTACAACTTCACTTTGGGCATTATCTGTAAATTTAGCATATAAAATCGTGTTCTTGCTTGGGAAAACATTCAACGCAAATGCTTGGGTTAACTCTTTATCTAAATACCAACCCGCAAAAACTGAATTAGGCTTTTTAACATCGGTTGGAAGTGTTAAAGGATCGTTAGGATAACCCTTAACTGGATCGATAGAATTTCCACCATTTGTATTAAATGATACTGTTATCTTCTCTTCAGACCAAATTGCATAAAGCGTCAAATTCGCCTTGAGCTGTTGGTTAAAATTATATGGTTTATAAAATTCATTGCTTGTTGACCAGTTAACAAAGCTATGTTTTGGATAAACTGGTATCTGTACTTCATCAGCACTTAAAATCTCACCTGTTTCTTTTTCGATAACATAATCCTCATCACCATTATTGAAAACAAACTTAACATTGACCTTTTTAGGAACTGGTGGCAATGTTACAGAAGTATCAGGATCAGGGGTAGTTGGTGATGGTGTAGTCGGTTGAGTATTTGGGGTACTTGGACTTGTTGGATCTGTCTCCCCCATACAAGAAACTAAACCGCCACCAAACATCATCGAGGCTGTTAGTACTGCTAATATGCGGCTCTTTTTTTTCATATTTTCCTCCTTTAAAATAAAAATCTCAAAATGTTCTCATATAAATTATATTATAAAATATAACAAATTCAAACATTAAGTTATGTAAATATATAAAATTAAATATATAATGCTATTAACTGACAAACAACTTTAAATTTTTTATCAAGTTGTTTTCTTGATATTTTCTTAGTATAACACGCTGTTTACGTCATATCTTTGTATTTCCTCTTACAATCCTAAATTTATTTGCTATAATAAAATATATGCATGAATTTTTAAAGACATTTAGTTATTTTCCTGCTAGGGATGTAGCCATTTTGGAAAAAACATTTAATGAAGAGCCATATAGAGGTGGAATAATCAATGAATTGTTCATTGATTTAAATTCATTAAAAAAACGTTTTGACATAATTACAAAAACACATGGAAATAATTTTTTCTATTACACTTCAAAGATTGGTGATAATTTATATCATCAATGCGGTGCCTTTTATCTATTTGACCCAAGTGCAAATGAGGCGATGTCTTTAATAAAAAACACTCATAAAAAAGTTATTCTTGATGCTTGTGCTTCTCCGGGTGGAAAGACTATCAAATTAGCTCTAGAAAACCCTGATAGTTTGATTATTTCAAACGAAATCAGTTTTTCACGCTATAAGGTATTAAAAGAAAATATTGAGAGGATGGGATTAAAAAATGTTATCGCTACTAATCATTCACTAGACTTTTTCTTGAATGACTTTAAAAACTATTTTGACATCGTTATTTTAGATGCTCCCTGTTCTGGTTCAGGAATGTATCGAAAGCAAAAAGAAGTGCTTCTGGATTGGTCAATGGACAAAGTATATCGTTTATCAAAACTTCAAAAAGAGTTGATCGATATAGCCGCTAATCTCATCACTCCATCTGGTCAACTCATCTATTCAACTTGTTCCTTTTCTAAAGAAGAAGATGAAGATGTTAAAGATTATTTTTTAAACAAACATCAAAATTTTTCTAGCATTAAAGTTAACGCTGATGAATGTTATTTCTCATTAGATGATTTTAATTCTATTCATTTTTTGACATCGAGATTTGCAGGTGAAGGTCACTACCTTGCGATGTTTAAAAACAATTCAGTTGATGAAAAAAGATTGAACAAAGTCGAATTTAATAAAACTAGCAGGTACAAAATCAATGATGAAGATTATATGCTTGACCATTACTTCACTTTTTATAATAAACTATCTACAAGTCACATCGGTGTTAAGGTCAACTCTAAGCAAGAAAAATCAACATATTCTTATGCCTATGGACGCGCATATGGATATGAAAAAGTCGTCGATTTAAAAGATGAAAATTTAGCAAAAAAGTTTATGCATGGTGAAGAAATTGATTATCAATTTAACGATTTTCAAAACAAAGAAATTTTGGTAAAATACAATGAACTAAGACTTGGATTTGGTAAAGCAAGTGGTAATAAAATTAAAAACTACATACCGAAGCGAGTTAGGTTGATGAAGATATAGAGGTGAATATGTTAAGACTTAAGAATATCAGCATTAATACACCATATTTTGAAATCAATTCAAATAACGGTTATAACTTTGAGCAGCATTCGATGAGACCAATCGAAAGTTTTGCTGACAATTTACGAGTTAGTGCGAGACTTCCATATTTAACCATGAAGACAATTGTCAGAAACTATTTAGAATTTCGCTACGGTTACCTTTTCAACAAATACGATCTGATAGTTACAAACAACGAATCAGAAGTATACTCTTTTCTCTATAATTTTTTAAAAAACAACTTCTTCATTCTGCCAACTATCGGATATCAAAAGTATGACTTCTTTTGCCCTAAATTTAAAAATCGTACGATCAAATACGATATCACCGATATTAAAACAATCAAAAAGTCCCTTCGCAAAGTTCCTAAAGATAAAAACTTAACTTTGATAATCAACGATCCATGTCAGTTATATACTGGTTATAGCATGAGTGAAGATGATTATATGTGCCTGATAAAAATACTAAAAGATTGTAAACATCAAAAATGCAACATAATCTTTGATTTAGCCTATATCGAATTTTCTAGTTTGAAAACTGATGTTTTTAAATTCATCGATGAAATTTCAAAAATCAAAGATTTTAAAGTGTTCATCACATTTGATTTTAAGCACACCTTTTTAAATGAAAAAGACGAGTGTGCCGCCTTGTTTTATTATAATAATTGCGACGCCTCAACATTCTTTTTGATGCATTATCGTGATAGATTAATGAGAAAGGTCAATTCTCGTCCATTTTTCATGCTTAAACTATTGACACGAAGTACTGAAATACAAAAATCATTTATCAACGACCGCGAAAGACTCTTATATACAATAGAAACTAGATCTAAGGCTATTAAAGAGCGCTTAAACCAGATAAAACTTGAAACTTATAAATATGAAGATGGAATCTTCTTATCTATTACGAACATCAAAAACTTAAATTTAGTCATAGAAAAACTTAGCAAAATACACTATCAGTGTGTCGTGCTAAGTTCTGATACAATCGCTGTTCCTTTATTAAAGCACTTCCCTGCTGAAATCAATGATTTGCTCGGCGAAGTCGCTAAATATGCAGTATTTAATTAATTTGAGGTCTCATCATTTGACCACTGAATGAAAGCATGTTTAACCATCTCAATTTCATCAGACTCTTTTGTAAAATCGACAGTCTCTTTTGTTCCATCCTCTAAGTGTTTTATACAAAATATAATATCCTCTTCTTCAAGTCCTTCAAGATTTGGATTGTCTAGTTTAGACAAGACACAATAAGAATACTGATAGGAGTTTAAATCATTATCAAAAGTAAATAAAACTCTGACATTTAATTTTTCCTCATCATCTTCTATTTGAACTAATTCAAATTTACTTAAATCATCAAACACCTTTTCGTATATATTTTCGCTCATAAATATCCTCCTATCAATAACTATAATATAACATCAGCTAATTATTTTCCATCCTTAGTTTATCCAAATATGTTTCAAGTATTATCTTAGCTGCCGTTTCATCAATCACTTCTTTTCTATCACGACCATCCTTTCCTTGATCAAATAATATGCGTGTCGCCTCTTTAGTCGACCACCTTTCATCGATCAATTCAACCTCAATCCCTGTCTCTTCTTCAATTAATTTAGCAAATCCTAAAGCGATGACAGACATCATCGATATTTTTCCTGAAAGTTGCAAAGGATAACCGATGCAGATAGCTTCAACATGTTCTTCTTTGATAACCTTTAAAACTTCCTCAAGAGCAAGATCAAATCTGCCGTTATTAAACTTATAGTTTTCTAATCCACTGACTAATACGCCTGAACGAGAAATTGCTATACCTAAGGTTGTCGTTCCTAAATCCAATCCCAAAATATTCTTCTTCACTTTATTACCTCAAATAAGCTCTTTTTGATTAAATTAAAGTCAACACTTGAGCTAGCCCCACCAAAGGCGATATCGTTTCGTCCACCACCAGATCCGTTGATTTTACTCGCTAATTCTTTGATAATTTTTCCAGCGCTATAACGATCATTCAAATTTGCTGAAACGCCGACAGCCAATTCCATCTTTCCTTCATTTCTTGAGCATAAAAGAACGATAGTATTATCACTAGCTATCAATTGCTTGACCATGACTAAAACTTGGTCATGGCTTAGATCATCAAAGCACTCTGCATAGACATCATAATTATCATGTCTTTCTTTTTTATCTACTATCATCTTTAGATATAAAGATGCAATCTTATCTTTAAGTGCGCGATTGATTTTTTGCATTTGCTCCATGTTCTTGTTAAGTGAAATGATCTTTGGTTTGATTTCTTTTCTTGATTTTATAACAAGCAACTTTGTCAAATCATTTAAGATTGTTTCTTCTGATTTTCTATATTCATAAGCCTTCATTCCAGTATAAGCAACAATTCTTTTTATTCCTGCCGCCACTGAAAAACAACTGTCAATAACAAAGTGCATAATGTCTAAAGTGGATTTAACATGTGTACCTCCACAGAATTCCTTGGACACTTCTTTAAACTCTACAACTCTAACTCTATCATCATATTTTTCATCAAACAAAGCTATAGCGCCAGTCTTTAATGCATCCTTTTTATCCATGACTTGAACATTAGATTTAATATCTCTATTGATCAATTCGTTAACATAATGTTCAATCTCGCTTATCTGTTCTTCATCGATTTTTTCATCATAGTTAAAATCAAATCTCATTTCTTCTTCAGAAACAAATGAACCCTCTTGATGAATATCACGACTTAATAAATCCTTCAAAGCACTTTGAAGCAAGTGAGCAGCGGAGTGATTCTTTTTGATTGCTTCTCTTCTTTTAAAATCTGGATAAAGCTTGATCGTATCATTGACACTAATCATTCCAAATAACACTTCAATGCTGTGCAAGAACTGCTTGTTAGGAGCTTTGCTGACTGAGATAACATTGGCTTCAAAGTTCTTTGCAACGAGCATTCCAGTATCACTGACTTGACCACCGCTCTCAGCATAGAAATTAGTTAAATCAAAGACAACTTCTCCGTGGTCAGTAATTGATTCAACGCTAACTCCATCGACAAAAAGGCCGATGACTTTAGCGCTTATTCCGACTTCTTCTTCATAAGTGAATTCACTTTTGGCCTTAAACTCTAGTAAATCCTTGCTCTGTTTAGCAAAAGAGTTTCTTTCACCACGAGCACTTCTAGCTCTTTCTTTTTGATCATCAAGCATTTTTTCATACTCTTCTTGATTTATTTCATAACCTTTCGCTTCACAGATTTCTTTTGTTAAATCAAATGGTATGCCATAAGTATCAGAAAGAATAAACACTTCTTCTCCGCTTATTACTTTTCCCTTCGTATTTGCTATAAGTTGAGCTATTTTCTTTTCACCAGTTTTTAAAACTTGAGCGAATTTATTTACTTCACCCTCTAACATCTTCTTAACTCTAACTCTTTTTTCAATGAGGTAAGGATAGAAATGCTTCATATTATCGACAACAATATCGACTAGATTTATTAAATCTTCAAAGCTAACTGAAATAACTTGCGCTTGACGAGCCATTCTTCTAACCAATCGACGCAAGACATATCCTCTTCCTTCATTAGAAAAAGTTGCACCATCACTTAAAGCAAAACACACCGAACGAACATGGTCAGCGATTACTTGATAAGAATACTTGTGTTCGCCTTCGTATTTGACTTTTGCATGCTTTTCAAGATATTTAATATATGGCATGAATAAATCCGTTTCAAAGTTGGTTTCCGCATCTTGAAGAACACAAGCAAATCTTTCAAGACCTGCACCTGTATCAATGTTTTTTTGTGGTAATTCCTTATATTCACTTCTTTTCTTTCCTGGTTCAGAGTTATAAGTAGAGAAAACAATATTCCAAATCTCTAAATAACGATCGTTTTCCTCATCGTTTTTTAATAGTTCAATTCCTCTTTTTTCTTTATCATATTTTTCACCACGGTCAAAATAAATTTCTGTATCTGGACCACATGGACCTTGTCCAACTTCCCAAAAGTTGTCCTTTAATGGAATCATATGCGATTCATCTATTCCACATTTTATCCATAATTTTTTCGTTTCTAAATCATCGGGATAATATGATATATATAATTTTTCTTTTGGAAAACCATAGTACTTTTCGCTAGTCAACAACTCATACGCCCAGCCAATTACCTCTTCCTTAAAATAATCTCCGATAGAGAAATTACCAAGCATTTCAAAGAATGTATGATGTCTAGCCGTATGACCAACATTATCAATGTCATTTGTTCTAATAGCTTTTTGTGCATTAGTTATTCTCTTATGCTTTGGCTGTTCTGTACCATCAAAATATTTTTTTAATGGTGCTACTCCTGCATTAATCCACAAAAGCGTTGGATCATTCTTCGGGATCAAACTAGAAGATGGCTCAATATAGTGTCCTTTTTCCTTAAAGAAATTCAACCAAGTATCGCGAATTTCATCACTAGTCATGTATTTCATATTACCTCCATAAAAAAAGCCCTAGCCCAGGAACGAATTCAACAATCCGCGGTACCATCCTGGTTCAGGTGCACTTAATTTATCTCTTTCACGTTGAGCGACGTGTCTTTTCAAGGGTGGCTAGTCCTATCACTAAAGACATATGTATTTTAAAACATATTGAAAAAAATATCAAATAAAGAATTACATTTATATAATTCTTTTATTATTGCTAAGTCTAAATCAACGAATAAATATAATATTTATGAATCAAAAAAGTTTTATTAGACCTATTTAAACCTTTTTTATAACTTATGAGCTGTTATAATCGTATAGCTATATGAATTGATAGTGATCTTTATATTATTTATCTCGCAATAAAAGTTTTTACCTTTTTTATAAATGCTACAAAACTCATCCAAGATCAAATTTTTTAAATATGAAACAACATCATCAACATTTAAGTTTAAATTCTTCTTAATTCGCTCTATACCCATAATAGTAGTGTGAATTTTATCTAGATTATCAATCAATACTTTTTTCATCCGTAATTTTGTAAAACATAATATTTATTGCATTAATCATGTTTATGGCACTTACAGTGATCACCATGAGTATGTTTACCCTCGTGATGACATTCACAGTTTTCATCACAATCACATTCGCATTCATCATCATCTTCAATATCCAACATAATACTTTCACCATTTTCATCAGTGATGCTTAAAAACATCGGATATTTATCAGACTTTTTGTATGAAAAAACTGTTTCATCCATCTGATATGATCTGACTAAAACAGTTGCATGGATACATAAATCGCTTAAATGCTTTAATAAAGTCTTACATATCTTGTTAAGACCATTATTACCTAAGCTAAGTCTTTTTTCACCTGGAAAATTAACTTCAACTATCGCATGATAATCTGTTTGATCTAAACCACCTTTAATCACCGAACCAGAATAAGTGAATACAATTTCATTATCATCAGAACCATAAATCTTTTTCAAGTCATCAGTAGAAATTTTTGATAGATATGTAACTCTATCCTCTTCTAATCCGTAGCATTTAATTATTAACATATTATCTCCTTAATTATTCAACATAAGGGTCTATGTTGATATCAAGTATTATATCACTAGGCATATGCATTAACAATATTTTGTCAATGATAAAATCAATGCTCTCTCTTTCTTTATATTTTATTTGAATCATCGTTTTATACTTTCTATTACTTCCAAAATATCTAAGTGGACTAGGTCCAATAGCAAATGATTTATCATCCTTAATATTCTTATTTATAAAACTTACTAGATTAATTGAAACATCATCTAATCTATTTCTATCGGTCGATTCAATGGCTATTTCAACTATATTATAATAGGGTGGATCTTTCAGCAACCTTCTTTTGTTTATCGCATAGTCATAAAAATCTTCGTACTTTTGCTCAGTCAAAAGATTTAAAGTTTGATTATTTATTAAACTAGATATTAAATAACTCTTTCCCGTATCACTAACCTGGCTCAATAAAGACGCTAATAAGTTATAACTTCTTTCCTCTATATTAAACTCATTTCTATTTAAAATCCAATCTAAGTCAATGACGATTAAAAGTTCAACTTTTGGTAAATAAAGATTAGCTGATACAACTTGGCTACCAATTAATATAGAACTATATCCCAGTGCAAAAGCAGATAATTCATTGTCCATTTCATGCTCTTTATATGTATCACTATCTGCACGAGAAATCTTATATTCATTGAATCTATTGGTTAATAGTTCTTGAATCATCTGTGTGCCATAGCCAAAAGCTTTAAAATGATCTCCTCCACAGCGCGTGCACTGATAATCATCGCTTGATTGATAATAGCCGCACTTTAAACATTTTATCATATGGTCATTTTTATAATATGTTAAAGGTGATCCACAGGTAGGACAATTGCTCACCGAAGAACAAACATTGCACTTATATATCGGTGCATATCCTCTAGTGCTATGATAAATCAAAACTTGTTTTCCTCTTTTTAAACACTCTTCAATTTCATTAATCATATTAGCTGGAAGAATTTCATCGTCGCTTCTTTTAACTAATTCATATTTCTTATCGCTTGTTTGTGCCTTGATATAATCATAATAACCCTTTTTCGCCCTGGCCATTATGCTAATACTTGGTGAATAGCAAGCAAAGACTATTTTATTAACTCCACTTTTCTTTTTTATAATACTTTTAAAATTAATATATGGTCTTTCAAACAACTTATATTCTCGTGCCTGCGAAACATCAGCAATAATAGTTTCAAGCCCATCGATGTGATAGAAAATAGTCTCAGGTAATCCGATAATTAAATAACCTGATTCATTTTTTATCAGTCTCATGTTTTTTATTCGATCCTTATAGCTAGTAAATCTATCGAATACAATAACTCGATCTTTAAACAAATTCAAAAGCAAAGAAAACTGTATTGAGCCTAAATCAATTGATTTTGCTAATAACAAAACACTCTTTCCTTTAGATAAAACTTTTTTTATCAGTTCTTGGAATATTTCAAATTTAAGCTTGTTATCCTGAATATCTAAAACGATATTTTTTGAAGACTCTTCTATTTTTCTTACGATATCAACTCCTCGATGAGAAATCTTATAATCCAAAAAATCAACTACGACTTCTTTTTTTTCTCTTTCTTTAAAAATAGTTTTTACATAGCCTATTTTTAATAACTTATTCAATGTGCTCTTCTTACCGACATAATCTTTTGGTACTGGTCCATTTTTTAATATGTCATGGTATAAATCATATTCTTTCTTATTTATTTTTGCCATCGGCGGAGGAGTTATCGCTTCAATATATTCAAGTTTTGTCTCAATGACTTTATCGTTATTTAAAAGAATGTATTTTAAAACTTCATAAATCCCAACCTTAAAATATTCAGCCGTATATTCAATCAAATCCTTTTCAAAATCCAATAGTGGTTCTTCATCTATAAGCTTTATTACACTAGGATAGTTAGATTCTTCATTCATTTCTTCATAGGAATATATATATCCAACGACATTTGATAAATGAAGATATTTAATTAATACTCTTGAGGAAAATCCTATTTTATTATTAGTCTTTAGACTAAAATCTAGATAGATATCCCTCTTTCTAGCGATATCCCACGCCAAAACTTTGATATTATAAAGCATTACTTTTCACAACTCTTATTTTTTAACTTCTTGAGCGAAGACTTAATAATCGTTTTAATCTCATCAGCTGCGCGTTGAACTGAATCATTTAAAACACAGTAATCATAGTGATACTTCATTCCCATTTCACCGCGCGCTTTATTCAATCTTTCTTGAATGATTTCATCAGCCTCACTTCTTCGATGTCTTATTCTTGCCTCAAGTTCTTCTAAAGAAGGTGGAACCAAAAAGATTGAAGTCACACCGACACCATGATATAGCTTCATAGCCTTCATCGCTCCCTGCACTTCAATCTCTAAAAAAACATTCTTACCCTCTTCAAGTAAACTATCAACATAATGTTTAGGTGTTCCATAATAATTATTTACAAAACTTGCGTATTCTAAAAAATCGTTGTTTTTTATATGTTCTTCAAATTCCTCTTTAGACACGAAAAAGTAGTCCACACCATCTGCTTCTCTATTTCTCGGCTCTCTTGTCGTCATTGAAATAGAATAGTGTAGATTTAAAGATTTATCAGCCATTACGAGTCGTCTTACTGTACCTTTTCCTACCCCACTAGGTCCACTAAGAATAATCAATAACCCTCTCGTTTTAGAACTACTACTGCCTTTCATACCTAATTATTATAAGCGAAAAACACTTAAAGTGTAAAGAGAAAAAGAAGCAAAAACTTAATATATTTCTTTATTTTACAAAAAATTGCATATATTTCCCATTTTCATATTGACCAATAATATAAGAGTTTTTATAATAGAAATATAAATCGATGTTTATTTAAACGGTTTATATATTAATTTGTTTAAAATTGATTAAAATTATCAGCAAAAATAAATAACATTATTTTAAATAATATCATTATCAATTAGCAATACATGATTATAACCATACTAGGAAGGAAACATAATATGTGTAATAAAAAATTTAATATATCAGTTACAGGTGCATCGGGAAACATGGGCCAAGGTTTTTTAGATGAATTAAACAAAACACCAAATTTAGTAGATGGGATTAAAATTCTCTGTTTATATAAAAACGAACCCAAAAAACTAAAGAAGAAATATAAAAACTTATCAAAAAAGTTTGAATTCATCGTTGGTAATATAGCTAGCAGCGAAATATGCGACGAAATTGTCAAAGATTGCAGTTTAGTTTTAAATATGTGCGCAGTCATTCCACCCAAATCTGATCAAAGACCACAGAGTGCAATAGATTGTAACGAAATAGGTGTTAGAAATCTTGTTAATTCTATTGAAAAAGTCAAAGCTGATCAACCAGCACTCGTACACATTTCAACAGTTGCACTATATGGTCATCGAACTGGTGCTAATAAATTTGGTCGTGTTGGTGATCCACTAGTTCCAAGTCCTTTTGATATTTATAGCGCTACAAAGCTTCGCGGCGAATATATGGTTCTTGAATCAGACATTAAAACTTGGGTTGTTTTAAGGCAAACAGCAATTTTACACTACAATATGTTTAAAGATAATCTGTCTGACGGATTAATGTTTCATACAAATATCGATTCTCCTCTTGAATGGGTCACTTCTAGTGATAGCGGTCTTTTGATGAGAAATATTGTTGCGCAGTTTAAAGAAAAGCAAATTCCTGATCATTTCTTTAAGAAGGTATATAACATTGGTGGAGGTGCATCTACTCGTACTTACGGATATGAAACTTATGATGAAGGATTCAAAATCATTAATGGTAGTTTTAAAGACTTTTTCAAACCTCATTATAATGCAACACGAAATTTTCATGGAATGTGGTATTTAGATAGCGATGCCTTAGAAAAAATGTTCCATTTTAGAAGACAATCTTGTTCCTATTACTGGAAAGAAATGAGTTCTAGAAATAAAATCTATAAACTTGGAAAACTCATTCCAAAATCATGGATTGCTCATTTTACCATTAAACGTCTTCTTAAAAATTATAATTCGCCAGCATATTGGGCAAAAACTAAACAGGATGCAAAGCTTATCGCTGCTTTTGGTAGTGTAGATAAATACAACGAATTAAAAAATTTATCTTGGATAGATGTAAAATTCCCAGATGAAAAGAATATACCTATTGAAAAAACAACTGAGGAAAGAATTCTTGCCTATGGATATGATATTAATAAAACAGATAAAGAAATAACAAAAGAAGACTTGATTCAAGTCGCTAATGCTCATGGTGGACAATGCGTTAACGCAGATATCTTTGATGGGAATCTTTATAAGAAACTTTTATGGAAAAACTCTGATGGTGAAGAGTTTAGTTCTACAGTTTATAGTGTAATCCGTGCAGGTCACTGGTATAATTCTCTTTACAATTCTAATGTTTGGGAATTTGATCGTTTGGCAAAAAAGGATAAAATTTTTGCTCACATTTGGTATGATAGTCATGGCAAAGATGAAAACAATAAATACATTATTGATAAAAACTTTAATTCAAGGATAGGTGAATAAAATGAAGGCGGCAATATTTTATTTTTCAGGCACTGGAAATACAAGAAAAATAGCAGAGCTCTATCGCTCATATTTTAATAACGACAACATCGAATGTGATTTATTTCCCTTACCAAACAAAAATCATATAGACTTAAAAGAATATAACTACATAGGATTTGGTTATCCTGTCCATGCATTTAATGCTCCAGAACTTTTATTAGATTTCGCAAGAAGTTTACCTATTTTAGAAAATCAAAAAAGATGCTTTATATTCAAAACTTCTGGCGAACCAGTTAAAATGAATCGCATCTCTTCATTAAAACTGATTAAAATACTGAAAACCCGTGGTTATATAGTTAAAAACGAATATCACTACTGCATGCCATATAACATTATTTTTAGGCATACAGACAATATGGCATTTAAACTATGGGAAGCGGCAAAAAAACTTGTACCAATTGACTACAACGAATTAATACAAGAAAAAGAACATTATGAAAAAAAAGTATTTTTTGGTAGTGCGTTAGCATGGTTTTTAAGAATAGAACATCCTGGTGCACGCTTTAATGGTAAATTTTATAAAATTGAAGGTAACTGTATTGGTTGCGGCAAATGTGCCACAAACTGTCCAGTCAATAATATAAAAATGAATGAAAACAAACTTCCAGAATTTGGAAAAGATTGTTTGATGTGCATGCGTTGTTCTTTCTTCTGCCCTAAAAATAGTATAAAAATTGGTCTATTTAATAGTTGGCGAGTTAATGGCGAGTATTCATTTAAACCCGGAAACCCAGATGAAAAATCAAAGCATGATAATTACTGCAAAAAAGCATACGACAGATATTTTGAATACGCTGAAAATAGAAATGAATCTATTGATGATGATAGCACCAAAATAGGCGAGAAAACAGTTTAATTTCTTTTATCTCACCCCCTCCTCCAACGCCGCCGAGGCTGCGACCCCAGGGAGCGGC
>CAOSOP010000004.1 GCA_948525355.1 uncultured Bacilli bacterium
AACAAGGCATAAATTACCCCTCAAATTGGCCCTTGAACGGCCCGCAAAAAGGCGAAGCAAATATAAGCAAAACAAAAGCCTAGAATTTAAACTCTAGACTTTTATTTATTAGTTTTATCTTTTACCACAAACTTGGCGAGTTGAAGCGTTTGTATCTCCCCAAATCTTACAAGCATAGTTTCTATCATCGATAAATGGATTTCGTACCCATTTATACTTTGAATATAATGCTTCATTTCTTTGAACCTCTGTTGGATCAATATCATATTGTAGGTTCCACTCAAGTAAAGTTGAAAGTTTACCCATGCTCTTGTTTGAAGTACTATCTGAAGTTAAATCAACTAACTTAAGACCTTCGTGCTGATATTTAACTGCACAATAGAATATTATACGCGCTGCTATACCACGATAATCATTATTTCCAAGTTTTCCTGGATCATATGAAGTTGGTGACTGATTATAGAAATCGTTTCCTCTTCCAGAGTTATCAGCAGTTAAAGCAGGTCTTACCATATGAGGATCTTTTTCACATGATCCACCATTGCCACTTCCGCGTGATTTTGGCCAAACATGCTCTTTATTCATTGCATTTCTATCAGTAACTTTTCCTGTATAGAAAGCATAATACTTGCCACTTTGGCCAGGTACACCATCTGTATCTGGGAAAATATCCCACATTGCACTATATGAGAATTTTGATGGCATTGGAGTTTTCGCTAGGAATTTATTTAGATTAGTTAATAGAGAATTTCCTCTATCTAATTCATCAATGGAAGTATAGTAATTGCCAGTATAATTAGGTTCTACATATGTATATTCATAGTCGCTTTCACCTTCAACATACTTAAGTACAGTAACTGTATACTCTTTGGTTAATTTTTTTCCATCAATTGTTATTACACAAGTTAATTTGACAGAAGCATCTTTATCAGTAGGACGAGTAACAACTCCGCTATTTGTAATTACCTTTGTATTAGAAGATGTCCAAGTGATTTTAGCACCATAATCTCCTGTTGAAGGAAGTGACAAATCTTTTCTAACTGAAACATTATTAAATTCTGACTGCAACTTGCTTTCAACAAGTGCTAGTTTTTGATCTGTAGTCATTGAATATGATATTTGTGAAGCCTTTGTTAAAGATATTTGTGGCTTCTTATAATAGTCTGCAAACGCACCAACGATACCAATTTTTGTTCCTACTGTTAAAGTTTGTAAAATATTATCTATTTCAGCTTTATCATTAGCGTCAAGTCTTTTTGATATATAAATATCATATGTTCCTGTACTATCTTTAACTGTTATAAAAGAGTCTACTGCTCCAGTTGCAAATTTAGATATATCTGTTACTTCAAGATTTTCTACTGTAACTCTTCCCATTCTATAGTTATCAATTTGCGATAAAGTTGTTTTTGCTGGTTCTTTTAATTTACATCCAGTTTCTGAAACAGTAATTGTAGGTTCAGTTATTTGATATATACCTGCTCCAGAGTAGAGTGCAACTGTTCCGCTTAAATTAATTGAATCCCCAACCTTTATAGAAGCGTTAAGTGTTCCCTTAGTATAAACGAATCCAGCTCCAGAAGAATCTTCTACATATAAATCTGTTCCTTTTATTCCAGACACCCTTACTGTACCATCAAATCTTGTTCCTGCTGTACTTGCACCAACTGTGCTAAGTAATGTCCCGCTATTTTCAACACATACCCTACCTGGCTGTGGTGTGCTCTCTACAGGGCTAGAAGTTTGTCCTCCACCACCTGTACTTGTTGTAGTCCCGTTTCCAGCTTTTTGGCACGCTGTTAATGAAGAAAGCGCAATAAGCGGAATGAGTAATACTTTTTTTAATTTCATATATCCCCCTAATACTTATAGCAATATTATAGAACTTAATGTAATCGCTTACAATACTTTATATCATTAAATTAAATATTATTACTATATTAAAATTAATAGCAATGCATTTATCGTTCTATCAATAAATGCATTACTATTTTTAATCTTGCTTTTAACTATGATAAGACAATTTGTGAAACATCAGTTATAGATATTTGTGGACTCTTAAAGTAGTCAGCAAATGCACCAACAATATTCAATTTTGTTCCGACCGTTACAGCACTTAAAGCAGTATCAATACTTGCTCTAACCGTTGAATCAAGTCTTTTTGAAATATATATATCATATGATCCAGTACTATCTTTTACTGTAATAAACGAATCTTCTGAACCAGTTTTGAACTTAGCAATGCTAGTAACTTCTAGATTATCTATTGATACACGACCCATTCGATAAGCATCCATTTGTGATAGTGTAACTTTTGCTGGATCTTTTAATCCACAGCTCGTTCCCTCTAAAGTTATTGTTGGCTCAGTTATTTGATATATATTAGCCATTTGATAGAGTGAAATCGTTCCACTTAAATTGATTAAATCACCTATTTTAATTGAAGAATCTAATGATCCCTTGGTATAAACGAATCCAGCACCAGATGAATCTTCAACATACAAGTCGGTTCCTTTTATTCCTGATACAATTACCTTACCGCTAAATGCAGTTCCAACTGATCCAGCATTCACTGAGCTAAGCAAAGTTCCATTATTATTTACGCATACATCTGCACCTTGATTTGGTGTTGATTGTCCTCCAGTTCCGCTACCATTTTTATCCTTACACGATGTAAGAGAAGCAAGCAATACAATAGGTAGTATAAATAGTTTTTTAAGTTTCATAAATTCCTCCTTACTTATATATATTTATTATAAAACTGTATGTAAACGCTTACAAGACATTTGTAATAAAAAAACTAGATTTGTCTTAAATCCGCAATGGATAAAACATATCTAGTTATTTTTACTTATTTATTTAAAATGATAGAAATCTTAGTAACTAAGGCATCAGAGGTAAAGCCAAACTTTGCCATGACATCTTTATCTGGAGCAGAAGCGCCAAATGTATCAATCGACATCGTGTATCTTCCAAATCTATGCCATCCAAATGAAGAAAGCATTTCTACACAAATCGTTTTGTCATAGTCATCACCTAGTATTGATTTTTGATACTGATAATCTTGCCTTATGAACGAATTCATATTTGGCATAGATACAACTCTGGTATCAATACCCTTTTCTCTTAGTTTCTTTTGTGCTTCTATTGCTAATGATACTTCACTACCAGTAGCAACAATAACGAAATCTAAATTCTTATCTTCTTTAGAAACAATGTATCCACCTCTTTTAACTCCTTCATAAGAAGTATTTTTTATCATAGGTAATGCTTGTCTGGAAAGAATCAATGATGTAGGTGTTTCTTTAGATTCAAGAGCGAGCTTCCATGCGGCAGCAACTTCTCTTGCATCACAAGGCCTAATTACATCGCAATTTGGAATTGAACGAAGCATAGCCAACTGTTCGATTGGTTGATGAGTAGGTCCATCTTCACCGACTGCAATAGAGTCATGGGAGAATAAATATATTGCAGGAAGTTTACTTAAAGCAGCAAGTCTTATAGCAGGCTTTAAATAATCTGCAAATACCAAGAAACATCCAACATATGTTCTTAGTCCACCATGAAGAAGTAATCCATTTTGTATACAAGCCATAGCAAACTCTCTAATACCGAAGTTTACATTTCTTCCTTCACGAGCATTGACGGAATAATCTTTTTCATCTGGAAGAAGAGTCATAACTGAATGAGCAACATCAGCAGATCCACCGATTAAGTTCTTAATTTGCTTATTCAACAACTCAAGCATTGCACCAGATTCTTTACGTGTAGAATCTTTAAAATCTTCTGCATAAGAAGGTAATTCCTTAAAGACATATGAACTTATATCATTCTTTATTGTTTCATTAAAGAAATTAGCTTCAGCTTGATGTTTTATAGAATACTTACCAAATTCTTCTTCATATTTAGCATAAGCATCTTTACCTCTCTTAATAAAGTTTTCTTTAAAGACAAGGTATACTTCTTCTGGGACTGTAAATGGAGGATAATTATATCCATAACTCTTTTTAGCATATTCACCATCTTCAATTCCTAAAGGTGAACCATGAACTTTATTTAAACCTTGATTTTTTGAACCAAACCCAATAACTGTATGAACCATAATCGTTGTTGGTCTATCAGATTTTTTAGCTAATTTTATAGCTTCATCAATCAATTCAACATTATTTCCGTCAAGGATTTCTAAAACATTCCATCCCGCAGCTCTAAATCTTGCCTTTTGATCTTCATCAGAAGAATTTGATAAAGGTCCATCGAGTGTAACATTATTAGCGTCGTAGAAAAGAATTAATTTATTAAGTCTTTGTTGTCCTGCAAAAGAGATTGCCTCTTGTGATAACCCTTCTTGAAGACAGCCATCACCACATAATGCATATGTATAATGGTTAACAAGCTTTTCACCTTCAGGATATAAAGCCTTTAAACTCGTTTCAGCCATCGCCATACCTACTGCTTGGGCAATTCCTTGACCAAGTGGTCCACTTGTCGCATCTATTCCAGGTGTATGTCTATACTCTGGATGGCCTGGTGTTAATGAATCCAATTGTCTGAAATTCATTAAATCATTCATAGATACTTCATATCCACATAAATGGAGCATCGTATATAAAAGCATTGATGCATGTCCTGCCGATAGAACAAATCTATCACGATTAATCCAGTCAGGATGTGTTGGATCGCTCACCAAATGTCTTGTAAAAAGTGTATACAAGATTGGCGCTGAACCAAGTGCCATTCCTGGATGACCGCTCTTTGCCTTATTAATTCCATCGATACAAAGAGAACGTATAGCAGCAACACATAAATTATCGTATTTCATTTTTCCTCCTGTGAAATATACAAAAAGCAAATATTAACTGCTGATATATTAAAACATAGCTAGTATTTGCACATAAATAGTCTAGCAAAACTAACTAATTCTTTCAAGAAAATCAAAAACTAATAATTCTTCTTTTTAATAACATATCTAAAGTGTGGCATTTCCACTCCTTTAAAATATTTAACTGATTCATCAACACGAACCATTCCATTTCTGATAGCGACATTCTGTGAAGGAATATTCGTATCACGAATTATTGAGCAAACTTCATTCACATTTAATACATTAAACGCGTATTCTTTGCATGCACTTGCCGCTTCAATCGCATAACCTTTATGCCAGTACTTTTTATTAAACAAATACCCTATCTCAAGTACTTCTTCATTTTTCCATTGCTGCATTGTAAGTCCACATTGACCAATAAACTCATTGTTTTCCTTTAAAAAAACTGCCCAAAGTCCAAACCCATATTTTTCGTATCGTAAAATTTGTTTATTTAACCATTCAAAAACTTCTCGATCATTAAACGCCCCTTCATAGGCATACATAGTTTCGTCATCTTTTAAAATTAGTTTTAAGGAATTAATGTCATTAAAATTCATTTCAGCTAAATAGAGCCTTTCAGTGCATAATACTATTTTTCTTTCACACATTTTCTTTCCTCCAAAATTCGCAACTTTTTTGCAACATAAGAATAAAAAAAGCCCACAAAAAGGGCAGTTTTAAATAAAAATGGTGCCTCGTGCCAGAATCGAACTAGCGATTGATCCTTACCATGGATCCGTTATACCACTTAACTAACAAGGCAACGAAAATATTTTATACTAAACATATCAGCCTTGTCAATATGAAGAAGGGTTATATAGTACATATTCCTTTTTGCATGTTGTTCAAGGGCCAGTTTTCCGGTATTTTTATGTCGCTTCCAGCGTACGTTTGACGGTCATAAAGCCACCTATCTGATATAGTTTGAATAGTACCTAAATACAATTTTGGATAGTAGTTTGATGGGCAGTTTTGATAGTTGTAATGATACCTTAAAGAGGCTTCTGACAGCGTATTTAACGAAGAAACAACTTGTAAATTACTTAATGGGTTGTCTCCTATTTGAAGCTGTAAAATGCTATAAGAGTATGGTGACTCAAACCATGGACTAAAACTTAGCTTCGAACGAGCTGTTACTTGGTAACGGGTGGGCACGGCTCCGCCGGCGCCTACCCCACCTCGGTCATCGCCAGGGGCGATTCCCTCGGCGGGGTAGGCGCTGGTGGGGGCGAGTAAATTATTTACCGAATATATCAAAAATAAAGAAACGAGTATCAACTGGATCTTCATCACAAATATTTTTTCTCAATCTTCCTCTTATGCTTGGACCAAGTCCTGCACCAACGACTAAAACCAATGTGCCATATTTTATGTATGCACTGCACTTATTCTCAATATCAAATAAATCAAGATTTTTCTTTAATACATCAAAATGATTCTCTTCTCCAACATCAAATATTAATTTTTCAAAAGTCGAAATCAAAAACTTTTTATATGTATAAAGCATCATTTGGTCATTAAAACTATTGCTTGATGCTCTAACCTCATATTCATATTTAAACAATTCATCCTCCGGTAATGAATAGCCAACACCTACAATTGATGATAATAAAGACATTGATAAGATAACTTTTTTCATATTTCACCTCAAGAAAAGTGTGCTGCAATTTATAGTTTTTAAACAGTTTTATCAATAATACTTACATTTTCTTTAATTTGTAAGTATATTTCTATTTCTATTTTGCATAGTTTAACTTATAATAAGGTTGTGAGGTGATAATATGGAATTTTATACAGAAGAAGAAAAACAGTCTAATGCTGTAAGTAGGAAGGGAATCTCCTACGCAAAAATTTATCTGTGGTTTGGTTTAGGAATCTTAATTACAGGTATTGTTGGATTTGGTCTCCCCTATATCTTGCAAGCTATCTACGGAACAAATAATGAATCAATGGTATCATGTTATACCATCTTAGTTGTTGCTAGCGCCATTGCATCAATAGTTCTTTCATTAGTAATTAACCTTAGATTTATGAAAGAAAAGTCTACAGCATCGATAATTTGCTTTACACTATATTCGGTAGCATTTGGAATATTACTATCATCAGCATTATCCTTTGTCGGATTAGAAACTAGCCTATATGCATTCTTAATCACTGGCGGAGTTATGTTCTTAATGGGTATATTTGGTGCACTATTAAAGAATAGAATTAAAAATATTTATCTCGTCATTCTATCATTATTGTTTTCTTCATTAATAATATCTTTAGTAAATCTTTTCTTATTTAATGAGATGCTCTACTGGATTTCAACATTCGCGATGCTTGCTATTTCATTACTATTTGTAGTTATTGATACTGCATTCATCATTAGAGTTGTAAATGTTCAGGACGGATATTTAAACAATAGTCTTGCTATTTATTGCGCATATCGTTTATATTCAGACTTCATTCTTATCTTCATTAGAGTCTTATTGATAATTGCAGCAAATAGCAAAAACTAATTAAAAAAATTAGAAACTAGCAAACTTCTGTTTGCTAGTTTTTGTTTACCTAAATAGAAACAAAAAAATTACTAGTTATTTCTAATCAAATAAAAAACTGCGAACAATTAAGTTCACAGTTTTTTATTATATTAATCTAAACTCTCTTCAGACTCTTCTAAATCAAATTGGGAATCGTCATACATATCTGGATCAAGTCCAGTACCAGCAGGAATAAGTTTTCCAATCATGACATTTTCTTTTAAGCCATGGAGGTAATCGACTTTTCCTTTAATTGCAGCATCAGTTAATACCTTAGTAGTCTCTTGGAATGAAGCAGATGATAAGAATGAATTCGTATCAAGTGCAGCTTTAGTGATACCAAGTAATAACGGACGTGCCATTGCTGGACGAAGTCCTTTGCGCATAACTTCTTCATTTCCTTTGGTAAAGTTGACGATATCAACTTTTTGACCAGGAAGCATTGATGTGTCACCACCTTCAATGACAAGCATTTTGCGCATCATTTGACGGACAATAACTTCAATATGTTTATCAGAAATTGTAATACCTTGTGAACGATAAACCTTTTGAACTTCAGCTAACAAATAGTTTTCAACTGAATTGATGTCAGAGACCTCGAGTAATTGCTTTGGATTGATAGCACCTTCAGTTAACTGTTGACCATTTACAACATGATCACCCTTAGCAACTGTAAGTCTTGCACCAAAGTTTGTAAGATAACTCTTTTCCTCAAGTTCATTTCTAATCGTAATGGAATAACGTTCGTTGCTGTCGACTATTTCGACAACTTCACCTTCAATTTGGCTGATTAAGGATTCACCCTTAGGATTTCTAGCTTCAAGAAGTTCTTGAACACGTGGAAGACCTTGAGTAATATCGCTACCAGCAACACCACCAGTATGGAAGGTTTTCATGGTTAACTGTGTACCTGGTTCACCGATTGATTGAGCGGCCATAATACCAACTGCATCACCAACCTTGACCATATCACCAGTTGCAAGATTGCGACCATAACAGTGAACACATACACCATCTTTTGTTTCGCAAGAGAATAATGATCTGATTTCAACTTGTTCAATACCAGCATCGACAATGGTCTTTGCTAATGCTTCTGTTATTAAAGTATTTGATGGAACAAGAACTTCATTAGTTCTTGGATCAATAACTTCATGACAAGTAAATCTTCCTATTAATCTATCTGCTAATGGAACGATAACTGTATCTTCTTTCTTGTCAATTATTGCAGAAACTACAAATCCATGGTCACTTCCACAATCTTCTTCTCTGACAATAACATCATGAGAAACATCGACAAGACGACGAGTTAAATAACCAGAGTCGGCTGTCTTTAATGCTGTATCAGCACCACCTTTTCTGGCACCGTGAGTTGCAATAAAGAACTCGGAGACTGAAAGTCCATCACGGAAACAGGATTTAATTGGAATTTCAATAGCTTCACCTGCTGGATTAGACATCAAGCCACGCATACCAACTAATTGTAAGAAGTTAGAAGCAGAACCACGAGCTCCAGACTCTGACATCATGAAGATTGGATTTCTATCGTCTTCTTTCATCTTCTTATTTAATAGTTTACGAACTCCGCCTAATACTCCAGTCCATATATCGACGACACGTTGATGTCTTTCTTGGTCTGTTAAAAGACCTTCTTCAAAGAACTCTTGAACTTGTTCAACCTGTTTATCACCTTCTTCGACTAATTCTTTCTTTCCTTCAAGTGGAACGATATCAGAAATAGCAACAGTGATACCAGAGACTGTTGAATAAACAAATCCCAAATTCTTAATATCATCCAAGATTTTAGCAGTAGTATCTGCACCATATCTATGGAATAAGTTATTGATTATGTTTGCAATATGCTTTTTAGCGATTGGGCTACGAAGTGGGAGTGTAGAAAGATAACCTTTAATATCAGTTCCTTTTGGAACGAAGAATTCATCAAGTGTGCTTTCAAGGTTAGCACTTGATGTATCATTGATATATGGGAAATCTTCTGGGTAAATTGAGTTAAATATTAATTTACCAACGGTAGTTATTAAATATGAATCCATCTGTTCTTGTGTAAAGCAGGTCTTGTTTAAAGAAGAACCACGAATTGCAATACGGTTTTGTAAATGAATTTGTCTTGTTTGGTAAGCTCTCATTACTTCATCGTAATTTGCAAAAACTTTACCTTCACATTGAGCATATAATTCATATTCTTCAGCAGCTTCAATATCATCTAATTCACGATAATGTTCAGCTGATTTCTTAAATCCTTCGACATTTGTCTCAAGAGTTAAGTAGTAGTTACCTAAGACCATATCTTGTGATGGAATACAAATTGGTTTTCCATCCTTAGGTCCTAAGATGTTATGGTTTGCCATCATTAAACCATACGCTTCTCTTTGAGCTAAGCTTGAAAGAGGAACGTGAACAGCCATCTGGTCACCATCAAAGTCAGCGTTAAATCCAGTACAAACCAAAGGATGCAATCTTATTGCACGTCCTTCAACAAGTTTTGGTTTAAACGCTTGAATACCTAAACGGTGAAGCGTTGGTGCACGGTTTAATAAAACTGGATGTTGAGTTATTATTTCTTCAATGACATCAAATACTTTTTCATCATAAGTGTTGATCATTTGATCTGCAACTTTATGAGAAGGAATTCCATATTCACGGATAAGTTTTGATGCGATAAATGGTCTGAAGAGTTGGATAGCCATTTCACGTGGAATACCACACTCATTCATCTTCAAAGTTGGTCCAACAGCAATAACTGAACGTCCAGAGAAGTCAACACGTTTACCTAAAAGGTTTTGTCTAAATCTTCCGGATTTACCCTTAAGTGATGAAGAAAGTGACTTAAGTGGTCGACCACCTGCACCATTTACTGCCTTAGTTCTTCTACCATTATCAATTAAAGCATCAACTGCTTCTTGTAACATTCTCTTTTCATTGATGAGAATGACAGAAGGACACTTGAGCTCAATCATCTTCTTTAAACGAGTGTTACGAGTTATTACACGACGATAAAGGTCGTTTAAATCAGAGGCGGCAAATCTACCACCATCAAGCTGTAACATAGGTCTTAAATCTGGTGGAATGACTGGAAGTGCAGTTATAATCATCCATTCAGGCTTGTTTGATGAGTTTCTAAATGACTCAACAACTTCAAGTCTTTTAATAAGTTTTTGTCTTTTTTGATTCTTTGCACCTTGTGTTAACTTTAATTCAGCCTGAATATTGTTGAATTCTTCTTCAAGATTAACTTCTTCAAGCAATCTTTGAACAGCTTCAGCACCCATGCCAAATTCAGCATAAGTAAAGCGTGAAATAAAACTACTGACACTCAAGAAATCAAATGGATCTTTAGTTCTGCTTAATTGTTCTTGATAACGAAGACCTTCTTCATAATCTTTTGTGCCTTCTTGAAGCACATTTGCATCGATAAGGTCTTGAATGACAATTGAGAACTCACTACGTGCTGTTTTATCATCTAAAACTTCACGATATTTTAAAGTTTTAGAAATACCAGGATTCAAAACAATATGGGAAACAAAGTAAACAACTTCATCTAATTGTTTTGGGTTAATATCTAAAAGTAAACCCATGCGTGATGGAATACCTTTTAAATACCAAATATGTGCACAAGGAGAAGCGAGTTCAATGTGGCCCATTCTCTCTCTTCTGACTGCTTTTGATGTGATTTCAACACCACATTTTTCACATACGATACCCTGATATCTTGCCTTGCGGTACTTTCCACAATGACATTCATAGTCCTTGCTTGGACCAAATATTCTTTCACAGAATAAACCATCTGGTTCAGGCTTTTGTGAACGATAGTTAATCGTTTCAGGTTTTGTAACTTCACCCCTTGACCAGGAACGAATTTTTTCTGGTGAGGCTAAACCTACTTTAATCTTATTTAATTTGTTTAATTCAAACATATTTAACCTCCTTAATCTTCGTCACTAGCATCCGAAGAGAAATCAATTGAATCTAAATACTCACTATTCTCCTTGAGGTCCTCAAATGTAGAATCGTCAGTGGCATAATCATCTAATGAAGGTGTATCATCTTCAATATCACTTTCACTGGCTGAGAAGTCACGAATCTCGTTATGAAGTCTTCTCTCTTCTTTTTCATTTTCAGCAGAGATTGTATTTAAATCAATTTCCTTGCCATCATGATCATATAATGAAACATCAATAACAAGTGCTTGAAGTTCCTTAACTAAAACACGGAATGATTCTGGCATTCCAGGCTTTGGAATAGGTTTATTCTTTAATATGGCATCATAACATTTGTTACGACCAACCATATCGTCGGATTTGATTGTTAAAACTTCTTGAAGTGTGTGTGATGCACCATATGCTTCAAGTGCCCAAACTTCCATTTCACCAAATCTTTGTCCACCGTTTTGTGCTTTACCACCTAATGGTTGTTGTGTGACTAGTGAATATGGTCCAATCGATCTAGCATGTAACTTATCATCGACCATGTGGACAAGTTTAATCATGTACATGACACCGACATTAATGCGGGAGTCGAATCTTTCACCTGTACGGCCATCATATAAGACAGTCTTTCCATCTTTTGCCATCTTAGCTTCTTCCATCAATGAAAGTATTTCTTCATTTGAAATACCATCAAAGACAGGAGTTGCAATCTTAAGTCCACCGAGCTTTTTACAAGCCATACCTAAATGAACTTCAAGGATTTGACCGATGTTCATACGTGAAGGGACACCAAGTGGGTTTAACATGATATCAACAGGTGTTCCATCAGGTAAGAATGGCATGTCTTCAACTGGTAATATACGAGAAATAACACCCTTATTACCATGACGTCCTGACATCTTATCACCCTCAGATATCTTACGTTTTTGAATAACATAAACTTTAACAGTTTCTAAAACGTTAGGTGGTAATTCATCACCATTTTCACGTGAGAAACGTTTGACATCTAAAACAATACCAGATCCACCATGTGGAACTTTTAATGATGTATCACGACCATCTTTTGGTTTATCGTTAAAGACAGCTTGGAGAAGTTTTTCTTCTGGTGATGGTTCAGAACCTGCTTTTGGAGTTGTTTTACCAACCAAAATATCACCCTCTTTAACTTCAGCACCAGGAATAATGATACCGTCTTTATCTAAGAAACGCTTCAATTCTTCTGGAGCATTAGGTACTTCAGCAGTAAATACTTCTTCACCAAGTTTAGTTGTACGGCGATCTAATGAATACTCTTCAATATGCAATGTTGTATAAACATCATCTTTGACAAGTCTTTCACTCATGATGACAGCATCTTCGTAGTTATAACCATTCCAAGTCATAAATGCGATTGTAACATTTTGTCCTAAGGCTAAATCACCATTATCCATTGCTGGACCATCTGCCAATATCTGACCAGCTTTAACACTTTGATTTAAACTAACGATTGGTTTTTGATTGATACATGTACCTTGGTTAGCACGTGTGAATTTCTTAAGCTCATAAGTAGAAGTTGTTCCATCATTATGCTCGACAACAATTCTTTTTGAATCGAGGTAAGAGACAACACCATCTTGATCACAGACTAATGCTGAACCAGAGTCATGGGCAATCTTGCTCTCTAAACCAGTTCCAACATATGGAGCATGTGGTCTTAAAAGCGGAAGTGCTTGACGTTGCATGTTAGCACCCATCAATGCACGAGTTGTATCATCGTTTTCAAGGAATGGGATACAGGCAGAAGCAATAGAGACGATTTGTTTAGGTGAAACATCGATATAATCGACATCTTCTCTATTAGCTAAAATGTTTTCACCATTATAACGAGCGATGACTTTTTCATCTAATATTCTATTATCGTTAGAAAGATTGACGTTAGCCTGAGCAATAACGTGATTTCTTTCTTGATCAGCACTTAAGTACTGAGTTTCATCAGTAACAACTGAATCGACAACTTTACGATATGGAGTCTCAATAAATCCATATTCATTGATCTTAGCATAAGATGCTAAGTTGTTGATAAGACCGATATTTTGACCTTCAGGAGTTTCAATAGGACATATTCTACCATAGTGAGAATAGTGAACGTCACGAACTTCAAATGAAGCACGATCACGGCTCAAACCTCCAGGTCCAAGGGCTGAAATTCTTCTTTTGTTAGTTAATTCAGCTAATGGGTTAACTTGATCCATGAATTGAGACAATTGAGATGAATTAAAGAACTCTTTAACAACAGATGTTAAAGGTTTAATATTAACTAATGACTGGAAATTAAATTGAGATATGTCGGTAACTGACATTCTATCTCTAATAGATTTTTCCATTCTTGCAAGTCCTTGACGGAATTGACCTTGGATAAGTTCACCAACGCACTTAACACGTCTATTACCCAAATGGTCGATATCATCAACTTCACCAATTCCTTCCATAATATTTAAGAAGTAGGAGAAGCAAGCGACGATATCACTTGCAGTAACGTGATCAACATCAGATAAGTTCAAGTCTGTACCAACAACGCTAGTTGTTTTCAACATACTATCATCGGTATAAACCATAACTTTATTGACAACGCTATGATTATCTAAATCAGTATTTACATTAAAGGTTGTGACATGTGCACCATTTTCAAAGAAATGCTCTTTCATTAATTCATTGACATCTTCTTTAGTAAGTCTTTGTCCTTTTTCAAAGCGAATTTCTCCATCAGCAGAAATCAAGTCTTCAGCCAATATAACATTTGGTAAACGATTGTAAATACCTAATTTTTTACTTAACTTAAAACGTCCAGCAGGTCCAAGATCATAACGACGATGATCAAAGAAACGTTGATGAATGAATGAAGAAGCGTTGACAAGTGAAACTGGTTCACCTGGACGGAGTTTAGAATAAACTTCTAATACAGCGCTCTTTATTACATTTCTTATATCTCCGTTTGCTTCAGCAGCTGGAGATTTTTTAACCGCATCAACTAATATTTCATTGGTTCCAAATAAATTATAAATGTCTAAGTCTTCACATAATCCTAGTGCTCTGAGCAAGACAATTGACGAAACCTTTCTTTGTTTATCGATACGAACTGATAATTGATCCTTGACATCGGATTCATATTCGAGCCAAGTACCACGTGCTGGGATGATGTCCGCACCAAAAATATATTTACCTGATTTATCCATAGTTTTGGATATATAGGCACCAGGTGAACGAACGATCTGAGAAACTATAACACGCTCAGAACCATTAATAATAAATGTTCCAGCGTCAGTCATCATTGGGAAATCACCCATGAATACTTCATTTTCACTTTCTTCAATGGTACCATCCTTGTAGTGAAGAGAAAGTTTTGCCCACAATGATGCAGAATATGTAAGGTTTGAACTCTTACATTCAAAAGCTTCATGCTTAGGTTGACTAAAATGAGCTCCTTCAAAATTCAAACTAACAGTTTGCTTAACATCTTCCATTGGGAAATATTCTTCAAAGACTTCATTAACTCCTTGATGCTTAAACCAATCAAAAGATTTAGTTTGAATCTCACATAAATATGGAAGATCTAATGATCCACTAATTCTAGAATAATCTACACGATTATTGTTTAGATATTTCCGTTCTTGTTCTTTCATTTTATTACCTCATATTTTCTATCGTTTTTTAAATGAAACGACGCATTATCGTAAATCTACGACCGATTAGGTATATGTTTATAAAAGCGTTAAAACCCGCCGCCAAAAAACGGTGGGTTTTAACAACATAAACTAGCGGAAATTTATTTAATTTCGACTTCAGCGCCAGCATCAACCAATTGTTTCTTATAGGTTTCTGCTTCAGTAGGACTGATTTTTTCTTTAATTGTGCTTGGAACAGCATCAACAATCTTTTTAGCATCCATTAAACCGACACCTAAGATAGCTTGAACAGCCTTGATGACTGCAACTTTGGCTGAACCAAATGATGTAAGTGTTAAAGTAACTTCGCTTGGTCCTTCTTCTTTAACTTCTTCAACTGGACCAGCTGCAGCAACTGCAACAGCAGCGCTAACACCGAATTTTTCTTCGATAGCGTGAACTAAATCCATGAGTTCAACAGTTGTCATTTCTTCAATTGCGGAAATGAATTCTTCTTTTGTAAGTTTTGCCATTTTAAATTCCTCCTATAATCATTAATTTCTGGCTTCGCTAATAGACTTTAAGTCGACAGCGAGATTGCGGATTGGAGCTTGTAACACTGACAAAAGCATTGAAAGTGCTCCTTCTCTTGATCCAACTTTTGCAAGGCCTTGAAGTTGTTCAATGTCCATATAGGACTTTTCAACGACTCCACCCTTAACGACGAGCGCCTTATTACTCTTTGCAAATTTGAATAAAACAGGTAATGCAGCAATAGAATCACTTGATGTGACTAAGGCATTTTGTCCTTTCAATAAAGCATTGAGTGAGCTGTGTTCATCAGAATTAACAGCGAAACGCATCAAAGTGTTCTTGTGAACTTCAAGTTTTGCACCAACTTCTTTAAGTGCAGAACGGAGAGAATTCATCTCCTTGACAGTCAAGCCTTGATAGCCGACTACAATTGAAGCACCACTTTCACTTAAACGTTTGCTAAGTTCAGCGACTACAGCCTTTTTGGCGGTTAAAACTTGTTCATTCATATTAACCTCCTAACAAGCATTTATTGGCAACAATATACTTTTATATAACAACACCTAGGCAACAAATTAAGCTCTCGCGGTTGCTTTCTTTGGTATATTGATTAACCCTTTTTAAAAACCCGTAATTAGATTGCGAGTTTAACTGCAGGACCCATTGTTGAATGGATAGCAGCGTTTTTAATATAAGTACCTTTACAGGCAACAGGTTTGACACGAATAATAGTATCGATTACTGTACGAAGATTTTCAACAAGCTTCTCATCTGCAAAGCTAACTTTACCAAACATAACATGAAGGTTTCCAGCCTTATCAGTACGATATTCGATTTTACCATTCTTGATTTCTTTAACAGCTTCGCCAATGTTCATTGTAACTGTTCCAGATTTTGGGTTAGGCATCAATCCTTTAGGACCTAAAACACGACCCATTTTACCGATTTCACCCATCATTTCAGGTGTAGCAACGATTACATCAAAATCAAACCAGTTATCTGAAGAAATCTTTTGAAGCAATTCTTTTCCGCCAACATAATCAGCACCAGCAGCCTTAGCTTCTTCTTCTTTTGTTGAAGTGATAGCAAGTATTCTCTTTGACTTACCATTTCCATTTGGTAAAGAAATGGTTCCGCGAAGTTGTTGATCAGCTTGGCGAGCATCAATACCGAGGTTGAAAGAAACTTGCAAGCTTCCATCAAACTTAGTTGTTGCGGTTTTCTTAGCCAAAGCAATAGCTTCAGCATATGTGTAACTCTTGTCTTTTTCAATCAAAGCCAAGGATTCTTGATATTTTCTACTTTTCATTTCAATTCTCCTTAATCAATGACGATTCCCATAGATTTTGCTGTTCCTTCAATACAGGTGATTGCAGCTTCAAGAGAAGAAACATTCAACTCTGGCATTTTGTATTCAGCAATTTTCTTGATATCGTCCTTAGTAACATGAATAGGTGCATCCTTGATGGAACTATTTCCCTTTTCAACCTTTGCAGCTTTCTTAAGCAAGAAAGTAACAGGTGAAGTCTTTAAGACAATATCGAACGACTTATCTTCATAAATCGTGAGTATGCAAGGAACCAAATCTTCCTTGCGGTCAGCAGTTTTAGCATTAAACTCAGTACAAAACTTTGCACCAATGCCATAAGGTCCAAGTTTTTGACCTAGTTTAGCTGGGGTTGCTGCCCCACCCATTGCCATGATTTTCATGACTCTAGTAACTTTTTTCACGTGACATCCTCCTTATTTTTGTCCGTGCGTGGTCCGATTTTTACTAATCTTCCACGACTTTTATTAGCACAAAAAATGTATAGTTTGCGCTAATCTTATATAAGATATCATCTTTATAAATCTATTGCAATACTTTTTTTAAATTTTTAGACTCACCCCCACCTCCTATTCCGCCACCGAGCGAGACCCGTCAGGGACGAGCAAAGGTGGCGGAATAGGAGGTGGAGGCGCACCACTCCGATACGCATTCACAGCTAGAGCTTTACATGCATTTTCATCATGGAATAGTTCAACCTATACATATAGCATTTTACAAATAGGACTAGGAAGCAATCCTAATAGCAAGTTAGAAGTTGTTTCTCTTCTCAACATCCCATTGCAAGGGCATGAAATGTACTATTACAACCCATCATCTTGCCCAACGAAATACGCGCCAAAGTTATATTTGGGTACTACTCAAACCCTCGGAAACTACTGGTTAAGAGAGGTTCAAAACGGTTCAAATTTAGTCATTCCGAACTGGCCAAACTCGTACCAAAGCAACACGCAAAAAGGCGCTTAATTAAATATAATTCAAGCGCCTTTAATTACTACTAATTTAAATTTAAATAATCAGTATTGAACAACCTTTGAATTTCATTATTAAGATCTTCAGCCAATCTTAAAGATTCTTCTTTACTTCCAGTAGTGCATTCGTAATAAAACTTAATCTTTGGTTCTGTTCCAGAAGGTCTAATAGCAATCCAATGTGTATTATTGTCTAAGAATAACTTCAAGACATTTTCTGATGGAAGATTCTCTATTTCTGAAATTACTGGTGTTGGGGTTGTAAAGTCATAAGATTTTAATGTTAAATAGTCCTCTACTTTACTTATCTTATGACCTATAAGTTCTAATGGTAATGTAACCTTGAGAGATTTCATTTTTTGTGAAACTATAGAAGAATTCATATTCTTAAAATTAATTTCTCTATTGATATTAACAGTATAACCAAACTCTTGATATATTTCTTCTAAAACATCATCGAGAGTCTTGTTTTCAATTTTATAATGGTTAATCATTTCAGCAATAACAACCATCGCTTCAAACGCATCTTTATCACGGCAGAAGTCTTTAATGAGATATCCACAACTTTCTTCATATCCCATAATGAATTCATCGATCGATTTATATGCCTGCTCTGATAATGCTTCACCAATGTACTTAAATCCTGTTAAAAATGATTTTGTTGATACATTATATTTTTTTGCTATTCTGCTGCCTAAGCTATTTGTAACAATAGATTGGAAAATAATTCCACCTTCTTTTGGGAGTGTATTATTCTTTTTCCTCTCAGTAAGAATATAGTTAATTAAAAGAACACCTATTTCATTTCCAGTTAATAAAACATATTCACCATGAGTTTTCTTATACATTACTCCGATTCTATCGGCATCTGGGTCGGTAGAGAATATCGCATCAGCATCATTTTCTTTCGCATATTTTAATGCTAATGTATAAGCCTCAATTTTTTCTGGATTAGCGCATTCAGTATTAGAAAACTCTGGATCACAAGTCATCTGTTCTTCAACTTTAATTACATTATATCCACATTCTTCTAATAATCTTGGACCAAACACACTTCCTGTGCCGTGTTGAGGAGTAAAGACAATTTTTAAATTCTTTTCTTCTCCACGATTTAACTGACACTTCTTGCAGTTATATAAGAAATCTTCTTCAACATCATCTTTAGCAATGATGACCTCACCTTTTTCTTCTGAATACTCATCATAAAATGGTGGCAAGATTGGGTTTCTATTAATGCATTCGGTAATCTTACGTGCTTTCTTCTCTGTTATTTGACAGCCTTTTGCATCATAGATTTTATAACCATTATATTCTTTAGGATTATGCGAAGCAGTGATAACAATTCCTCCATTAGCCTTAAAATATCTAATTGCAAATGATAAAAGAGGTGTTGGTCTTAACGATTCAAAGCAAATTACTCTTATATTAGAATCGGTTAATACATCTCTCGCTATGTCTGCAAATAGCTTTGAATTTTTACGATTGTCGTGCGCAATCACGATAGTATATTGCTTTGTTCTATTAGAACGCATAAATGACATCTTATATCCTATTGTCGCTCTTTTAACAATAATGCTATTCATCCTATTGCTTCCAGCACCAATTTTTCCTCTCATGCCGGCTGTTCCAAATGCTAAATTTGTTCCAAATGCATCTTCTTTTTCTTCCGAACTCATATTGAGTATCTCGTGTTTAAGTTCATCAGGAACATCGGGACACTTCATCCACTTTTCAATTTCTTCGTCAACATTACGTTTCATAATAAATCCTCTTACATATTAATTGTATCATTTTTAAATAATACTTTCTACTTAAAAATATACAGTCAATTATTTTTTTATTAATAAAAACTTTTTGTGTTCAAAACTTTAATTATTGTGATGTAGTAATGATAAATTATTTACAAACAATCTATTAATTTTTTTAAAGTTGCTTTTGCACGAAAATCAATATTTTAAAAATAATATTATGACTAAATCAATACTTTTGGTATAATTAAAATATGGAAATAATAATTGATGCACTAAATTCTAATCAAAGAGCTGATAAATTTGTCAGAAAGCTTCTCAATGAAGCTCCTCTTTCTTTTATATATAAAATGTTTCGCCAAAAGGATGTTAAGGTAAATGGTAAAAAAGTTGACATTTCCTACATTCTTAAGGAAGATGATAAAGTTAATATTTATATCACTGATACCATGCTAGAAAAATTTCATTCTAATCCTGTCATTAGAAAGGTCAAACCGAATCTAGATGTCATTTATGAAGATCAAAATATTTGTATAGTTAATAAACCAAAAGGATTAATTGTTCATAGTGATGAACATGAAAAAAGAATAACTCTACAGAATATTTTTATTAACTATCTTCAAGCAAATGGCGAATACGATGAAAATAAACTCAATGGATTCAATCCTTCTCCAGCCCATCGTTTGGACCGTAACACATCAGGAATCGTTATCATGGCAAAGAACTTGATGGCTATGAAAAGCTTGTATGAGCTTTTTAAAGATAAACAGTTGATTAAAAAGACCTATCTACTTTTAGCATATGAAAACAAAAGTATCAAAAACGAAGGTGTTATTGACCTTCCATTAAAGAAAGATAATAAAACTGGGCTCGTCAATGTTTGCAGCACCATCAAAGGTGGAAAAGAGGCTTTGACAAAATATAAAGTCCTTAAGAGGTACGGAAAATATCTTTTAATCGAGGCCGAATTAGTAACTGGTAGAACCCACCAATTAAGAGTTCATTTTGCTAATATCGGTTGCCCAATCATCGGTGATGGCAAATATGGAAATTTTAAAGTCAACTCTGAATTTGAGCAGATATACGGGTTGAAGAATCAGTTCTTACATTCCCATTCATTTAAATTTTATAAAATAAATGGTTTTTTATCATATCTAAGTGATAAAGAGTTTTGTGCAGCACTTCCACAAGTTTTAGAAGATGTTCTTCAGGGGATAAAAAATGAGCGCTAGCATCATATTTATCGGTATCTTCATTTGCTTTTCATTTTACGGGATATTTTCAAGTTTTAATCGTCTAGTCAAAGCAAATATTAGTTTACTTATATCTTTTATAATAACTGCTCTTCTTTATTGTTTTGATAAGTTTTTAAATAATGGTGAAATTTTATTAGCCTTGACTGACCTACACATAAGGATATATCCATCTTATCTTCGTTCACTAGAAAGCTTTGTAGCATTGCTCTACTTTTTGTTTTTTTCAATAACTTATATCATCACAAGGTTGATTCTTCACGGAGTTATGGTCGGAATAAATCCTTCATTTAAACCTTTATCAGTTAAAGTTTTTCATGTAGTGTTTATATTCACTTTTTTATGTCAGTTATTTTTCATTCTAACTTTAATAGTTCCATATGCAAAAGATTATTTTGAAATCCCTTCTGGTTTTATGGAAAAGTATTTTAATTATTTCTATGGGTGGATGCTATGACAAGTGAAAAGAAACTATTGCTCTTTATATCTTTAACAGAGAATATTGGAAGTATAGATAGTTATAAGCTTAGCCAAGACCTTAAAGGGACAGAAGTCTATTACTACTATGAAAAAAATATTCAAAAGGCTTCAAAATTTGATACTATTCGCACGAAAAAAATGAAGTATTATTTTGATAACTTAAATTTTAATGCTAAAAACATGAGTGAATATATTAAAGAATATAGCAAGCTTTATTTTTTAGCTACTCAAAGCAATGAAAGATACTATATAAACCCATTTATAATAAAAGAAGGAGAGACAAACTTAAAGAGCCTTGGTGAACTACTTTTTAAATTCGACGGACAACTTGTTCCATTTAATAGTATCATTAACAAAGGTAACTATTCTTTAGAATACAAAAAACTTGCTGTTAAGGAGAATGTAAAAACTTATAAAGAAGAACTATTTGATATGCTCGATAGTCAAGTGAAAAAAATAAAAAAAGAGAGATTAGTAAAAAGAAAAGTTACCGCAAAAAATGTTCTCTCCTATGCTGAGTTCTTCTGCTCTATTTTCTTCAGTGCATTCTTATTCATGTTGTTTTTCATACCTAGATTTTACGAATCATTAATAGCTAAGCCTTTCAGTAGCTTTGATTCTTCTATAATTTTCATCTATTTTATCGGACTAGTAATTTACTTGAGTTTATATATCGCTACTGCTAGTTGGCACAATCGTGTATACGAAACTGTATTCTATGCTCGTCGTTTTTTAAGAATAAGACATAGGGCTATATTAGTATATTTAGAAAAAAAATGCCAACTCTTAGAAAAACACTTCATCACCGCTTTAGAAAACAAAAAAACATTAAAAGATGATATATATGATTTTTCATATTATGACAATAAATTTCTTGACTTTGATTTTGTCAACAAAGTTATAAACAATAAAATGAGTAAATCCTATACTATATGTTCAGCGTTAAAGACGATATTTTTCGGTGTAATGATTCTTTTAACCTTATTCGTTTCTTGCTACTTAATATTTATCGCACTGACTAAGGGAGGACTATTTTAATGAATATAATCATTGATAATAAAACCTATTTTGATTTATTTCAACTTGGTAAAGATCTATGTCTAAAACCTAAAGTCTTCTCTTCTCAGCTTTATGAAAACGAAGACCTAAAGAGATTCATTCAAGATTCAGACGCACTAAAATACCAAGAGTATTTAAAGTTAATCAATTTAAATCTAGATAAAGATGAGTTGCTTTTTAGACTGGCGTACATCTTCAATCCTTATCAAAATTTAAAGTATCATACCTATGAATTTAATTCCTTGACCGATTTGGGAAAGTTGATAATTCAATTCGCACCAAAAATCGATGTGTATTTAAAAGATTTGCTAACTAAAGGATTGCTCCTTCATTATATTAAAATAAACTCTTACCAAATAAACAATCCTTCACTATTTAAAAAAATAGAAGATCTAACGAAGTTAGCAAAGAAGAAAGAAAACTTAGCATACTTTTGCTTAGGCTTTTCTCTTTTTGGTGTGACAAATGTTAATTATGAAGGTGTAATCTATAAAAACTATTCTGATTTTGTTAATAAAATAATAACTAATGGCTATTTAAAAGAACACAGTGATGAACTAGAAAAGAACTGTTTCCTCTTCGCCTTTCAAATTGAAACCTATGGCAATTTAGATACATATAAGAGGTACATACAATTGATGAGAATGTTCAACGATAAAAAAAGACGATACGAAATTGAAGTAACTCATAATGCACTTAAAAAAAGATAGAAGAACCATTTTCACCTTGTGGTCATATTATTAAATAGGTGAAAAAATGAGCGATAATATATTTGATAAGGTTGAAAAACAAACTAATGTTAGTAAAGAAGATATTTTAAAACTAGCAAAAAAGATTTCTGGTCAAGATTTGTCAAGTGAAGACAATCTTCGTGCATTGATCAAAGATGTTGCCAAACTTGCTGGAAAAGAAGTTAGTAAGGAAAAAGAGGAAAAAATAATCTCTGCTGTTAAAAAGGATAAGATTCCTCATAGCATGTCCGATTTATTATAGTCATATTCTCTAAACCCATTGCATATGCATTTAGGGGAAGGTAGAGAATATAATGAACGTTATAGATATTATTGGTCAAATTGGTCATAGGAGTGATGGTGATTGCTATCTCGGTGTAGTTGGTCCTGTCAGAGTTGGTAAAAGTACATTTATTAAAAGATTTATGGAACTTTGCGTTTTACCAAATATAGAAGATGAAGAACTCAAGAAAAGAGCTTTAGATGAGTTACCCGCATCTGGTCAAGGTAAAACAATCACTACAGGAGAAATGAAGTTTGTCCCTTCAAAAGCAATTCCTTTAAAAATCGACGAAAGTTATTCGGTAAATGTCAGACTTATTGATTGTGTCGGATATATCGTCGATGATGCTAAAGGATATATGGAAGATGGCAAAATGCGTCTCATCAAGACCCCATGGTTTGCAGATCCAATTCCTTTTGACGAAGCGGCAAAAATAGGAACAGAAAAAGTAATTAAAGAACACTCCACCATAGGAATAATGGTTACCTGTGATGGAAGTTTTGGCGAAATAAAAAGAGAGAGCTTCATCTCTAGTGAAGAAAAAATGGTTGAAGAACTTAAAAAGACTAACAAACCATTCGTTATTATTTTAAATTCCGCCACTGTTGGAAGCCCAGAAAGTATCGAACTCAGAGATAGTCTTGAGGCTAAATATAACGCTCCTGTCGTTTTGCTTGATGTATTAAACCTTCAAGAAGAACAATCTAAAGAGGTTCTTCAAAAAGGAATAGAAGAATTTCCAATAACATCCATCGCTTTAGCACTACCAACATGGGTTAATAATCTTTCTTCTGACCATTACATTAAACAATCTTTAGATAAAACCATCGAAGATAAAATGAATGAAGCGTATAAGATTAAAGATGTAAATAATTTGCTTCCTTCATTAAATGAAAATGAATTCGTATCAAACGTCAGTTTAACCGATGTCGATTTATCTACAGGCGTTGTAACAATAACAATCGATATAAAAGAAGAACTATATGATCGAATCGTCAAAGAACTTGTCGGGTGTGAAATAACCGATAAGGATCAATTGATCAAAGTTTTGAGTGAATTTGCCGAAGCAAAAAAACAATTTGATATCCTCGGCAATGCTCTTAAAATGTCTGAAGCAACTGGATATGGTGTTTCAACACCTGATGTTACAAATTATGAAGTTAAAAAACCTGAGATATTCAAAAGCGGTAATAGATATGGAATAAAAGTTTCGGCCGAAGCTCCAACATACCATATAATCAAAGTAAGTACATCTACTTGCTTTGAGCCGATACTTGGAAGCAAAGAACAAGCTGACTATTTCCTCAAATCTCTTTCTGAAGCCTACGATAATAATCCAAGCGACTTACTTGAATGCGAGTTATTTGGTCAAAAAATCAAAGATATCATCGGTGGTGGAATTAAGAGCAAGTTAACCGTTCTCCCAGAACCGATAAAACTTAAACTTCAAAGCATTATTAAGACAGTTTCTAATAAAGGAAAAACAAATTTAATAGCATTCGTCTTCTAATATAACCAATAAAAAGACCCCACACAAAAATGGGTCTTTTTTATATATATATCAAAATTAACCATAGTTTTTATATTACATAACATTTGTTTAAAAGCATTTCATAAGAAAAAAATAGATTGCTTCATTCAAAATTCGATAAAATATATTGATTTTCTTGGCCTTTCTGTGCTAAATTAATAACAAGGAGATGGTTAAAAAATGAATAAGAATGAATTTATTGAAGCCGTAAGTAGTGAAGCTCGCTTAACAAAAAGTGATGCAGCCAATGCTATTGATGCAGTTTTTACTGCTATCGCCAAAGCTTTAGTTGCTGGTGAAAAGGTCAGCGTTTCTGGATTTGGTACTTTTGAAGTTAAAGTCAAACCAGCACGTACTGGTATCAATCCTGCAACAAAAGAAAAGATTGCTATTCCTGAAAGAAAAGCAGTTGCCTTCAAAGTTGCAAAGAACTTAAAAGAAAGCGTCAACTAATCAAAAGACTAGACAAGGCCTTGTGCCTTGTCTTTTTGCATATAGAAAAATAAATCGCGTATATTTTAATATGAAAAAAATTATTTTAATCGGTTGTTCAGGATCAATGGGCAAAATGATTCAGGAAAACATCAAGCCGCCTTATAAAATAGTTTCTTGTATTGATGAAAAGAATCAAAACATAGCAGATGATGATTATTATGCTGTACTTGATTTCTCTACGCCAAAAGCGACTAAAAAATTCGCACCAATTTTTATCAGCAAAAAAATACCTTATATTTGTGGAACGACAGGATTTAGCGAAGAAGATAAAGCATTTTTTAAAGGGCTCTGCGACATCTTCCATTCATCGTTCAAACTTGTTTCAAACTTCGATAATACATTCAAAGATTTTATCGAATCTATTAACTTAATTAAAAGTTCTTTCAAACGTGCAATAATTGAAGAATGGCATTATAAGCTTAAAAAGGATTTACCTTCAGGAACAGCTATAACGATTAAAAACAACTTAAAAGAATTAGATGTAAAAATAATAAGTCATCGAGTTGATAAAGTGCGATTTATTCATCAAGTAACTTTTTATTCCGACTCCAAAATTCTCACACTTAAGCACATAATATTAAATAGAAAAGCATATTTAAAAGGAATAATAAAATGTTTAGATAATTTATCTACAAATGGCTTTAAGGAAGGCTTATAATAACTGATATGATAAACTCAATATTTCTAAATCTAAAAAAAATATTTCCAAATGATAAGTTTTATGTCGTTGGTGGAACCTCTAGAGATTACATTTTAGGAAAAGAATTTAATGATTATGACTTAGCTACAAATCTCACTCCTGATGAAATCAAGGAAAAAATTTCTGATGCTGACATGACTTTTGCTAAATATGGAGTTACAACAGTAACTATTAATAATAAAAAAATAACTCTTGCAACAATGCGGAAGGAAAAACAATATACAGATTATCGACATCCAGGAAAAATAGAATTTGTCGATGACTATTTATTAGATGCCGAAAGAAGAGATTTCACTGTCAACGCAATTTATTTAGCACCAAGTGGAGAAATACTTGATCCTTATGGTGGCTTAGAAGATTTAAGACTAGGGATAATACGAATGATAGGTGATCCAGATAAAAGACTTCAGGAAGATCCATTAAGAATTATTAGAGCTATAAGATTCTCATTGAATCTTGGTTTTGTCATTGATAGTGATTTAATGACTGCCATTAAAAGAAATAAACACTTAATTAATCTATTGAACCCAAGAAAAATAGAAGAAGAAATAAACAAGACAAACGAAAATAAAAGAAGCATAATAATTGAATATCTTAAAAAAACAAACGAAAATATGCTATGATATTTATATAGGGGGCTACTATGGACTTTATCAAAGAAGATTTAGATTTTAAAAAGATTTTAATGAGAAGGTATAAATCATACCATCTTAATGAACAAGATGTTTGTGTAATATTTTTAATTGATGAATTAAACAAAGGAGTTCCTCATCATATTAAGGCAGAAGAACTTGAACCTTTTATGACAATTAATACCAAAGAAATTGATGCAATTATGAGCAAAATAGTCAAACTTGGTTATCTTGTAATTGATAATAAAAAGCATTGCTTATCACTCGCCCCACTTAAAACAAAAATATTCAATGATACGATAAGAGATGTATATGTCCATGAGGCTGAACTAAAAACTTTTAACGATTCATCTGAACTTTATCAATTAGTAATAGATGCAATAAAAAGACCTATTTCACCTGTCGAATACGATACCGTAAACTCATGGGTTATTAGAAAAATAACCAAAGAGGATGTTTCTTCTGCAATAGCAAGAGTTAAAGAAAGAAAAAGAAGTGTAACAATTGCTGCTTTAAATAAAGAACTTAAAATAGATAAACTTAATAAAGAAACTATAATAGATGAAAACTCAAAAGAGTTATTAAAAGATTTAGATAAAGATTTATACAATGACTGAGTTAGAAAGAATAAACATACTTGATAAAATACTAGAAGAGTTGTATCCAAATACAAAATGTTTTTTGAGTTATGAAAAAGATTATGAACTGCTGATTGCTGTCATTCTTTCTGCACAAGCACTTGATAAATCGGTTAATAAAGTAACTCCAGTATTATTTAATAAATATAAAACATTAGAAGAACTGTCTAACGCTGATTTAAATGATGTAATAGAAATTATTAAACCTGTTGGTTTGGCAAAAAACAAAGCAACAAATATAATTAAAACAGCGAGAATACTTAGCGAAGAATATAATAATACAATTCCTAAAAACTTTGATGAACTGCAGAAGCTACCTGGTGTTGGGTATAAAACGGCTGGTGTAGTTATGGCAGAATTATATGATTTTCATATTATCCCTGTAGACACTCATATATTTAGAGTTTCTAATAGAATAATATTTAATAATAAATATAACAATGCTGATAAAATCTCGAAAGAACTAACAAATTATTATAGTGGAAAATCCTATATTGACTTTCATCGAAGAATCATTTTATTTGGCAGAAACATATGCTCTTCAAGATCACCAAAATGCTCTTCTTGCCCTTTTACCAACATTTGTTATCATAAATAATCTTCGCCTTTTTGCGGCTTGATTTCCGGCCAAATCGACGGGTAATTTAT
>CAOSOP010000005.1 GCA_948525355.1 uncultured Bacilli bacterium
GATAAATCTAGGAAACAACTTTATTTCGAATTTAGAAGTTGTTTCTGCGTTAAACACCTTGAATTTAAGCACTAATTCGTTGCACTATAATCATGCAAACTGCACATCAAGGTTCTATCCAAAAGTTTATTTAAGTACGCTTCAAAGTGTCGCATTACAGTGGAATTATGACTCACAAAAGTACGCAAACAAGCCCATTCAAAAACCCTCAACCTGGCCGGAAGTGAAGCCGCAAAAAGGCGACTTTGAAGACATCATAAACTAGTTTATTATAAAAATCCATACAAATGATAATACTAAGGATATGAGGTGAAACAATGAAAATTAAAGATATACACGCAATACAAATTCTTTCTTCTAGAGGCTATCCAACGATAAGAACAAAAGTGATACTTGATGATGATAGTTTTGGAATTGCTGATGTTCCTTCAGGTGCAAGTAAAGGAAAAAATGAGGCACTTGAACTAATTGATAAAGATGAAAATGTATATCGTGGATTATCGGTTTATAAAGCTATTAATAATATTAACAAAGTAATATGCAAATCATTAAAAGGAATGGATATCAGCACAAGTTTAGTAGCTGATTTAAAGCTCAACTCGCTCGATTCAACCGAGCAAAAAAGCAAGCTTGGTGCTAATGCGATTTTATCTACTAGTATCGCTATAGCTAAGGCCTTAGCAAAATCAAATAAAATGGAGCTGTTTCAAAGTTTAGATGAAATTAAGAATATATATTCTCTTCCAGTACCAATGTTAAACATTATTAATGGTGGGATGCATGCTTCTAATAATATTGATATTCAAGAATTTATGATCCTTCCAGTTGGTGCGGATAGCTTTTCTGATGCTATCAGAATGGCATCAGAAATATATATGAGCTTAAAAGGAAAACTCTCAAGCAAAAACCTTTTAGGAGGTGTTGGTGATGAAGGTGGATTCGCACCAAACTTAGGTTCAGATGAAGAAGCTCTTGATTTAATAATGGATTCTATAAAAGATGCTGGTTATATTCCTGGTAAGGATGTATTAATAAGTCTCGATGTCGCAGCAAGTTCATGGAAAGTAGAGAATGAAGATTTATATGTATTTCCAAAATCAAAAAAACAATTTACTACTGATGAATTAATACGGTTTTACGAACAACTGATTTATAAGTATCCTATATTCTCTATTGAAGATGGATTAGATGAAACAGATTATTCAGGCTGGATTAAATTTAATCAACTGCTTAAAGATAAACTTGTTCTTATTGGCGATGATCTTTATGTCACCAATTATAATTTATTAAAACGTGGAATTGATGAAAACTGGTCGAATGGTATATTGATTAAACCAAATCAGATAGGAACTGTGACTGAGACTATCACTACGATAAATCTCGCAAAAGAAAATAATTTCATCTATATTGTTTCTCATAGATCTGGCGATACCAGTGATAGTTTTATTTCTGATTTAGCAGTAGCAAAAAACGCACTGCTAATTAAAGCAGGAGCTCCTTGCCGATCTGAGCGTGTCGAAAAATACAATAGGCTTCTTGAAATAGAAGATATGTATGAAACTGAATATAACGGGAAAAAGATATCAAAAATATTCTCTAGTTTTTCTTCTTACCGATTTTAAGATATTCAGGATTGATATTTAAAAGCATTTCCTCATCAAGACTTAGGTCTGCTCCACCCTTATCGGCACAAACAACAACTAAAATTGCTTCAGCAAAGATATCAATTAGATACTCAGATTCAATTAAGATTTCTAATTTTCCATCTTTAAGTTCAAGTTTAGAACATGTTGGATAGTGTTTAACGATTGTTTTGAGATATAGATCATCATTTAATGTGATGATATTCTTATATGCGGAATTTACAAGTTCATCAAATTCAACACGCTCACGCTTTACTTCACTCTTTTGATCATCGTCTAAAGCTAGCCACATCTCTATATCATAACTACCTCTAATATGAAGTTCTCGACCGATATTATAAGTTTCATATTTATGATTAATAATCCAACAGCCCAAGGCTTTGGATATATTGCTACCTAGATCAATCGATAGTTCTTTAGCAAAAAATTGATGACCTTTTCCGATCAAAGTCTTTACAGCCACTTCAGTATTCATATATCACCTCAATAATAGATATGAATCAATAGCCTAAATGTTTACTCATTGGAAAGCATGTCTACTAATGGTTTTGTCACTTCTTTAAGTTCTTCTTTATATAAATTATAATTTACGATAAGAGGGTGGTTATCGTATTTAGCCTCTAATTCTTTAACTTTAAGTATCTGCTCACTTAATCTTATATGATCATTCTTTAAATCCTTTATTTTTCCTTTTTCTAACTTGATAGTATCCATAAGTTCACTTAATTCTTTAGAATTCTCTATTGCTTTTTTTGTATTCAAAAACAGCTTATATACTTCAAGTTCCTCAAACGATTCAATCAAATACTTAACACCTTCTTCGATATTATTTTTCAATTAACTCTCCTATATAACTATATGTATGACTTTCAATTATCTTAACTTTTTTAATCTTACCAATTAATGAAGGATCGGCCTTTACATGAACCAAACGATTATACTCATCATAACCTTTAATAAATCCAATTACATCATCAATCGAATCAAACAACACTTCAACTATACTATTAACACATTTCTTTCCATCAATAGTTGCCTCTTCATCGACAACTTTTGCTAAACGATTAAACCTATCCTGTTTAATTTCAGGGGTTAAATTATCAACCATTCTGCTCGCTGGAGTTCCAACTCGTGGCGAATAGATAAATGTATATGCAGAAGCGAAATGAAGTTCTTTAACTATGCTTAATGTTTCAAGAAAATCTTCTTCAGTTTCGGTTGGAAACGCAACAATAATATCAGTTGTTAATCGAACATCACTTACATATGATCTTAACATCTTTACTAAATTAATGTATTCCTCTCGACTATAACGCCTATTCATCTTGTTTAGCACATTTGTCGAGCCAGATTGCATTGGTAAATGAAGTGCTGGCATAATATTTTTATACTTAGCCATAACTTTAAAGACATTCTCTTTAAAATCAGCAGGATGTGGAGAGGTAAATCTTATTCTAGGTATTCCAGTTAAAGCAACTTGCTCTAATAAATATGCAAAATCATATTCTTGATTATCAAAATCAAGTCCATAGGCATTAACATTTTGTCCTAAAAGAGTTACTTCCATAAATCCTTTTTCTTTAAGTCTCTTTACTTCTTCTACAACACACTCAACTTTTCTGCTTCTTTGCTGACCTCTTGTATAAGGTACGATGCAATAAGTACAAAACTTATCACATCCATACATAATATTTACGAAAGCCTTATATGTATCAAATCTCGCTTCAGGATACTCCTCAACAACAGTATCAACTGTACTTGTAACATTAAAAACTCTTGCTTTTTCTTTGACACAGTTTTCAATTAATGAGTAAATCTCGTGGATATTGTGTGTTCCAAAAACGAGATTCAAATGCTTGTTTGTCGCAACTAAATCTTTTAAAGGCTCACTTTCATGTGCCATACATCCACAAAGTCCTATTATCAAATCAGGATTTTGACGGCTCAAAGGTTTAAGACGACCAAGTTCTCCTCTAATTCTTGTTTCAGCATGCTCTCTTATCGCACATGTATTAAAAATAATAATATCTGCCGAAGCTTCATTATCAGCTAACTCCATATTTAACAAATTAAAGTATGCAGTTAAAATTTCGGAGTCACGAACATTCGCTTGACATCCATAAGTCTTGATAAAATATTTTTTTCCTTTTGCCCAATCGCATAAAAAAGAGGAAGGAACGATATTGCCACTCAAACGAATTGCTTCACCCTTTTTCCTCATTCCTGCTTTTTTTTGATCAGGCCAACTGATCACTTTTTCTTTCATTACTTCTCTACTTTTCTACTTAAAACTTTAAATTTATATACTTCTTGATGCTCTTCAGATTCTTCACCATCTTTATTCTTTACTACTACATTGTTTTCAACTTCAATATCAGTATAAATTTCAATACCTTCTTCTGATAGAAAACGACGAGCTATTGACAAGCCTCGAACAGATTGTACTAATGATCTAAAGCCAACGCAAGAAACTAAAGTCGTTCCGTTTTCTCTAATTGCTGCACAAATCGCACCGGCTAATTTGCTCTGACTAGTATTGCTACTAACTTTGATTAATTCAAGCATAATTCCACCTCATAGATATATTATACCTCGATATATTTTTTATTTTCAACAAAATAAATTTAGCACAAATCACATGACATTCATATAAATAATACGTAATGAGAAATTTAATAAATTTAGAAGTAAACGAATGTACAAAAGTTTTAAACAATAGTACAGGTCATATCGATATTATTCCTTTTAGCATGGTTAAAATAATTAAAAAATATAATAAATGTGTGCTTATAGATTTAGATGGTGCATTAAAAATACTTAATTATGATGATATTAAAAAAATTATTGTTAAATAAAACCTATCATAAGTGAAGCAACTTGTATCTTAGCATTAAAGTTGTTTCATACATTTTTTTCTTTATATAAACGCTTGTTCATTGAAGAACTTATTCTTAATACTTCCTTTTTCAATTCGTTTATTACATACTTCAACACTTATACTAGCCCAATATACTCACCAAAAATTAATTTATTACTAAAATATAGTAGGTGATAATTTGAATAAGACAATCGTTAATTTTGAACACGTAAACAAAAAGTTTTACAACAAAAAATCAGAAATCAAAGTCATAGATGATATGAACTTCCATGTTGATGAAGGTGAAATAATCGCTCTTGTCGGTCCTTCTGGTGCGGGAAAGACAACAATATTAAACTTAATATCCCGTCTAATCGATAATGATGATGGTAAGATAAGTATCGATGCATCTTTAGGATATATGTTCCAAAAAGATAATTTATTTGAATGGCTTACTATATATAAAAACATCATTCTTGGTTTAGGAATTAAAAGAAAGATAACTAAAGAAGATCAGATAGAAGTTGAAAATATGGCCAAAAGGTATGGACTATACGATTTTTTAGACTATTATCCTAGTCAATTATCCGGTGGAATGAGACAAAAAGTTGCGTTGATGAGAACACTTCTTTTAAAACCAAATCTACTTCTGCTTGATGAACCTTTCTCCGCTCTTGATTATGTCACAAGATTAGATTTAGAAGAGGAAATATTCACTGTTTTAAGAAACTTAAATATATCTGCCATCATAGTAACGCACGATATTGCTGAAGCTATAGTTTTATCTAACCGTATATATGTTTTATCTTCAAGGCCTTGTACGGTCAAAAAAGAATATATTTTAGAAAAAGAATTTAGTGATTCACTACCATCAAAAACACGAATGTTGCCAAAATTTCAGTATTATTTCCAAGACATTGTGGAGACACTAAAATGAAAAGAAAACCGATAAAAAATCTAAAAGACTATCAAAAAAGACAACGAGTCGACCATTTAATAACAATTCTTTTCCGTGTTTTTATTATCATTGCGTTCTTCGGATTATGGGAACTTGGATCATATACAGGTTTTTTAAGTGAATTTCTTGTAAGCAAGCCAACCGCCATATTTGATCTTTTCATCACTTATATGAAATCTGGCGAACTATTAAAACACGTTGGTATATCCTTATACGAAACCTTTCTTGGATTAGCAATTGGAACGATAAGTGGATTGATAATCGCCATCGTGCTCTATCTATTTCCCAAAGCCTATGAAATATTAGATCCATATTTAGTTGTCTTAAATGCTCTGCCCAAAACTGCACTCGCACCAGTTTTAATCATCTGGATTGGAACTGGTGTAAAAGGGATAGTAGCTGTTTCAGTTACACTATCCATAGTTGTAACCATTATTTCCGCCTATACATATTTTATAGGTGTTGATAAAGAGAAGGTCAGAATGCTAAAAACGATGAATGCTAATAAACTGCAGATTTTGACCAAACTCGTTCTTCCACAGAACTACGCCAATCTTGTTTCAATAGTTAAGATAAACATCGGGTTGGCCTGGGTTGGAGTTATTGTTGGAGAGTTTTTGGTTTCACGCGGCGGTATTGGTTACCTTGTGGTCTATGGTGGACAAGTTTTCAAACTAGACCTTGTTATGATGGGTGTAATAATACTTGCGGTTATCGCCTTCCTAATGTATGAAGTACTAAATCTAATAGAAAAATATTTAAAACACGATAAGAGTCAAAGAAAAAGAAAAAAGAAAGGAAAAAATGAAAAGTAGAAAAGCATTAATACTATCATTACTTGTTATGATGACTTCCCCTTTAGCATCTTGTAACAAAAATGAAAACGAAATAGTTGTGGCAGAAGTCACTCACTCAATATTCTACGCGCCACAATATGTCGCCAAAAATCTCGGATATTTTAGTGAGCTTGGACTTGATGTTGATTTTATCACCACACCTGGAGCTGATAAAACAATGGCTGCTCTTTTATCAGGTGATGCTGATATTGGACTCATGGGACCTGAGGCAAGTATATATATTGAACAACAAGGTGCAAAAGATTATGCCGTCAACTTTTCTAAACTCACACAAAAAGATGGTTCTTTCCTTTTAGGACGTGAAGAGGATAAAAACTTCACTTTCGACAAACTTAAAGGAAAGACAATAATCGGTGGAAGAAAAGGCGGAATGCCTGAAATGGTTTTAGAATATGTTCTAAAATCACATGGTTTAGATGCAAGACAAGATGATGCAACGGCCGAGGTAAATATTAGAACCGATGTTCAATTCGACGTTATGGGTGGTGTATTCGTTTCTGGTCAAAGTGATTATGTCGCTTTGTTTGAACCCGCTGCCTCACAGGTTGTCAATAATGGTAATGGACATATCGTCGCATCTTTAGGAAAAGAGAGTGGAATCATTCCTTATACAGCATATTCGACTTTAAAATCAAAAATATCGAAAAAAGAAGATATGATTAAAAAGTTTAACAAGGCAATAAAAAAAGGAATCGATTTTGTTAAAAACAATGATCCAGAAGTAATAGCTGATGCTATAAGCAAAGACTTCCTCTCTTCGCCAAAAGAAGAATTGATATCTATAATTAAAAACTACAAAGATATCGATGCCTATGCTGAAGATCAAAGAATAAGCAAAGAAGAATTCGACAAACTAGTCTCTATCATTAAAATGGCGAAAGAATTAGATGAAAATGTCGTTCCTGATTATAATAAACTTGTGAACAATAGTCTAATAGAAGATATGTAAAAAGCGTGAACTTGAATTATATATTCAAGTTCTTTTTTATTACATATATGTGATAAATATCGAAGAAACAACTTATATGAATAAAATAAAGTTGCTTCAAATTGTTTAACCTAATGTACTAATTCATACTTTCTATTTACTAGAGAATATAAGACACATTCAACTCTTTTTTTAGTGATTCTTGCTACATAATCACGATAGATATTCAACTGCTTTTCATACTCTTCATTATCGATATTCTTCAATTTATAATCGACTATAAGAGCTCTATCATCAAATATCAAGAGCAAATCTATAACTCCATTTAAATCATTTACTTCATCGTAGAATTGATACTCTTTATATATGCTTGCCTTATCTATATCATTTAAAAAATCCTGTGATAAAAAATCTTTGACAATTTCCTTGTGTCGATTAATTTTAATAAACGAATAATCAGGATTTTTAAAATCAATCACCTCCAAGATTTCATGAAGAGTTGTACCAAGTCTTAACATATTATAATTAGTATGAGTTGTGGTTTTAGAAGCTCTTAGAGGTTTTAACTCTTTAACATCTATTGGCTTCAATCTATGGTAATTAAAAGCAAAATCTTTTAGCAGATCAGAATTTGTTTCTTCATTTAACTTAATATTTTCTTCTACTTCAACATTAGTCAATCGATTATAAAATCCAGTCATTAAAAGCAAACTAGAAAAGGCTGTGACATCTTCTTTATCATATCTTTCTTTAATGTTTTCATCAATGGTAAAAGTCATAGATAATTCACTTCTCGTGAGCGCAACATATAAGAGCCTAATATTCTCTTCTCTAATCTCTTTCTTAACTCTGTTTTTACAAAGCTCTTTAATCGGAGTTACAAGTTCTTCATTAGCACTTGGAATAATGATTCCGTATTTGATATCAAATGAATTCTTGCCCTTTGTTTCTGTTTCATTATAGCCATGTGAATTATCGACAAAATAACAGTGTTTGTATTCTAGTCCTTTTGAGACATGAATATTTGATAATGTCACTGCTGAATCAGCATTTGACTCAATTTTAACATCAGATTTTATCTTTTCACTTCTTAGTTCATTAAAGTATTCAACGATATCATTATCATCAAACTTAAGTTTAGCCAAATCATCCAGTTTTTTAATGAATAGAGATAATTCCTTCTCTCTTTCAACAAAATCAATATCGTGATTCAAATGTTCTAAAACTTTCAGTTTTTCAATTACTTTGATAAACTTTACATTTATCGGATAAGATCCGTATTCATACATAACATCTCTTATATCTATTAAAAACTTATCATTAAAATATTTACCAGAGGTAATATTTTGATAAATCTCTTCATCAGTTTCGCCAATGATAAATGATCTAGCTAATGATATATATGCGTGCTTAAAATCATCGTTAGCTAAAGTATTATTTTTTATACCGTCTATAACAACCAATAAATTGATAAACAAATCCATAAACACTCTGTTTTCAATGTCATCATTATAAGAAAGAATAACTGGTATTCCTAATTTAGAAAAAGCTCCGATGATTTCATCAAATATTCTCTTCGTGCTTGCGATAATCGCAATATCTTTGAATTCACATTCTCCGTTTTTCACGCGACTTAAAATATCATAGCCGATAGTATAAGCCTCATTCTCTTCTTTAGTTAATTCTTCATTGTTAGAAATAGTTATTAAGCGATTCTTATAAGATGAATTCTCATATTTAGGATTAGCCGCCTCAATATTATGAGCTCTTTTATAATCTGCCCCACCAAAATCTAATGTCATCAATTCATCAAATAAAAGATTTATGTCGCGAACAACATTTTTAGCCGAGCGATAGTTCTTATTCATATCTATTACTTCACCTTTGTTCGGATCTTTTTTAAAGAGCTCATATCTTTTCATGAACAACTTTAGATTTGCATTTCTAAATCGATAAATCGACTGCTTAACATCACCAACTAAAAACAAATTATTATCAGCTATTTGATTGATAAGTTCATCTTGAATATCAGAGTTATCTTGGTATTCATCGACCATGATTTCTTGATAATGAGATTTAAGTTCTTCTCTAACAAGACTATTTGTCCTCACTAGGTTCAATACTTTTAGTGCGATATCATTAAAACTATAGACCGAATTATATTGCTTGTAATTATCTAGGTTTTCTCTCATCAATTTGATTTCCTTATAAACAAATTCGATTACATCTTTATTCTCATCATATAATCTATAAGTAGCATCAGCATCCATTATGGAACTAATTCTGTTTTTTACTTTTTTATTAAACTCCTCTCTCAGTTTTTTAAAATCTTCCACCAAGAGGTATTTGGAATCGAGCTGATCAAACTTGGTCGTGCAAATCAGCTCCTTCAATCTCACAAAATCTACGCCATACTTTAAAATATAATCCAAAGAATTAATGTTGTTAGTTAAAAAATCCACTGGTTCTTTATCATTTAGCATTAATAAGGAAACATAATATTTCTTTGTCAAATCATAGAAATAAGAATATATTTCTTCTTCAAGTTCTTTTTTATCAAAAAATATCGGCTTAAGCATGTGCTTCTGCAGAAGTGCTGTTGGATTAATTGATTTGGAAATCTCATCATTTATAAACATCATCCAATCGATGATGCTGTTAAGATTTTTTTCAGCATATAGACGCAAGAGTTTATCCACTAACGGATCATTTTCTTCAATCTTCTGCTTAAATCTTTTACGCAAATACTTTCTATTTATCAGTTTAAATGTCGCTTCATCACCTATTTCATATTTTTTAATTAAACCTAATTCAACGCAGTATTTGCTTGATAATTTCTTACTAAATGCATCAAATGTAGAAATATCTGCTCCATCGACTAATGGAAGTTGAGCACTCAAACCATTTTCATTTTCTATCAGCGCCTTGATTCTTCTTTTCATATTCAAAGCTGCATTATTAGTGAATGTTAAAATAAGCATTCTATCAATGCTGTATCCATCTTTTAATAAAGAAATAACTCGGTTAGCAAGAACCGTTGTTTTTCCACTACCAGCCCCAGCACTGACCAAGACATTTTTATTTCTAATATCTATAGCACGCTGTTGCATTTCATTAAACTTTTTCATCCTTTGTTAACCCTCAACTTCTTAGTGCTTGCGCGCTCTAATAAGCAAATATCACGATAAGTACAAAATCTGCATGCGCTTTTATCACGTCCTATTTTAAGTGGTGCAATTTTAAAATCACCTTCCTTAATCAGCCCAATCGCTTCTTTAATTCTAAACTTTGCGTTATCAACTAATTCTTCTTTCTGTTCATCAGTTAAAATAAATCCTTTACCAAGGCTTTTTTTCGTTGCATTAACAAAATACTTTTCAAATGGAATCATCGTATTTAGTTTGACCGTTGTTTTGACTAAATCAGTGGTAAAGCCAGTTCCTTTTGATTTCATCAGTTCTCCTTCAAGAGGTTGAATTAAACACGCCAAACATTTCTTTTTTGCGAATATACTATTTGCTGAAAGATAATAAAGTGGAAGTTGCAAACTAGAACCATATTTCACTTCTGAAAGCTTAAACTTTGTTCCATCAGTTGTTTTAAAATCAACGATGATGATGTCATTTTGATCTTCAAGAAGTAAATCATATCTTCCTGTAATCAAACTATCATCGAACTTGTAATCAAAAACATACTCAACATGTTTATTCATAATAGAATCTTTGTATATATCAAACTTATCGATGTTCTTTATAAACTCTTCAACACGACGATTTAAAAAATACTTTTTATCGACATCAAGCATTGAGCAATCAATTTTAGGCACAACAATTTCATTTTTTACGATATATTTTTCAACGATTTCATGTAATATGTTTCCTAAAACAAAAGAATACTGACTCTTAATATCATTTACATTCAAAATCTTTTCTAGATAAAATGAAAATGGACAATCGATATATTTGCTCAATGAACTATAAGAATATTTTTCAGGATTATATGGAAGCTTTAATGTCATATCCGACTTATAATCAGCATAAGTACCAAGCTTTAATTCTTCTAAATATTTTTCTAAATCATTTTTTTCACCATATTTAATTCTTTGTGAATGATAAAAACTCAATAAAATTAAATCAGCTTCTTTGCTAAATCTAAATTTTGATAACACATCTAAGTATTTGACATCAAAATATTTATTAGAAAATTCTTTCAAATCTATTGAAGATAGTATTAGTTTGTTTTCATAACTAGAGATTATAGATATTATTCTCGCATGATTATTTTCATTAAACTCGTATGAAGTAAGTGAATTGGCATAAATTTCTTTTTGTTTATCACTTAAATAACTTGAATCCTTAATGCTTGATATCGATGTATCTGAGAAGTCAAGAATCAAACAAAACTTAGCTTTAGCCGGAAAAGAAGAAACAAGTTTAACACCTTTATTTAGCTTATTAGGTAAAAATTCATTATCAAGAGAATCTTTTATATAATCAAATAAACTCGTTTTGTCCTTATAGAATTGTCGTGCTAATTCATAATAGTAAATAATGACATCACGCAAGTAATCTCTTACATCATCGGATTGATCAATTTCTTCATTATTAATCAATTTTAAAACTATTTCATCACAAAATGGCAAGCTTGAAAGTTTAACCTCTGCATCAATAATAGGTAGCTCAAACAAAGAAGCGTACGCTCGAATATCACTATGAATATCGCTTGGAGCAACAATATATACATCTTCATAAGAGCTTTCATCTTCAACTATTTTACAGATATAGTTAAGTCCTTCTATCAATTCTAAAAGCCTTGTGCGATAAGAATAAATATCATTAACTCGATAACTTAAAGGTTCATACTCAGTTGTATACTTAATATTCAAGTCGAGAAGTATCTTTTCAATTTCCTTAAAAGAATACTCATGCCCCTTTAACAAAACTTCGTGATTAAAAAATAGTTCTCTCTTATATGAATAATCTAATAGCCCTTGTTCAATCAACAAATCTCTTAAATCAAACAATTCTCTAACTTTAAGTGACTTAATGTTTTTAAACTCAGAAAACTTAAGATTTCGTATTTCTTTTAACAAAAAATTTGCATGATCATATGAATAACCGCGTTCATTACAAAGATAAAAAACTGCACTGCAGTCATATTGATACGAAAGAATATCAATAGCTTCGCTGACACTAAGAATGACTTTATAATCTTCAAAGCTATTCTTCTTTATATAATCAGCATAGCTATCGTCTTCTACAATATATAATAATCTTTTCATTATCTAAATTATACCATACATAGCACGCTTAAAGTAAACAAATATTGGATTCATGGTTCAATCAAAAAAGCACAAACAACTTTATAATTTATTTTAAAGTTGTTTGTACAAATAAATCAGTTATTTATCGATATATAACAAACTATATATTATCTTCCAAGTTCTTTCTTTGTAACTCTCTCGCCTAATGATATGGCTGCTACTGGGCAAACATTTGCACAAAGGAAACAACCAACACAACGTTTTTTATCTAAAACAACCTTTCTTTCTTCAGTGAAGGTTAATGCTTGATGTCCTCCATCATAGCAGGAAATAACACATCTACCACAATGGACACACTTTTCTGAATCAAACTTAGGGAAAATGACAAATGAACGATCAAGATCTTCAGCCGGAACAATATTCTTTGTTGCTAATCCAATTACCTCTTTTAGCGACTTGAAATTATGGCGCATGAGATAGTGCTTAACACCATCGACTAAATCATCGATAATACGATATCCATATTGCATAACGGCCGTAGTAATCTGAAGTACTTCAGCACCCAAGAGGAAGAATTCAACCGCATCTTGCCATGTTTCAATTCCACCAATTCCTGAAATCGGGACATTCTTTAATTTTTCATGTGAATGAATTTCGTGTATAAAACGAAGTGCAATAGGTTTTACTGCTTTTCCAGAATATCCAGAGACTGGTGATTTACCAGCAACAGAAGGAATTGGAACAAAATTATTAACATCAATGTTTGTTATTGACTTAACAGTGTTAATAGTTGCAATTCCATCAGCACCACCTTCAATTGAAGCGAGTGAAGCTGGAATCATTGAAGCTTGATTTGGAGTCATCTTTGAAAGAATAGGTAATTTACTACCTCTTCTCACTGCCTGACAATATTTTTTAACTAAATCTGGATTTACTCCGACATCGCTACCCATAGCATGACTTGTCATTTGTGGACAAGAGAAATTACATTCAATCATATCAGCACCAGCTTCAGTAACAAGCTTTGCTAAATCTTCCCATTCTTTTTCATTTTGCCCCATAATTGAAGCAATTATTACTTTATTAGGATAATCCTTTTTAAGTCGAGCAATTGCTTCTAGGTTTTCTTTTAAAGGATGCTCTGCTATCTGTTCGAGATTTCTAAATCCTAAGAAAGAAGTGCCTTCTTTACGAAGATTATCAAATCGAGGAGAAACCTCATTCGCAATGAAGAAACCGATGGTTTTAAATACTACTCCACCCCATCCCTCATCTAAACATTTAGCACACATTTCATAGCAGTTGCCAACTGGTGATGAAGAAAGAACAAATGGATTTTCGAAGTGAACACCAAGAAAATCTAAGGATACATCTACTTTTTTAGCCATTTTATCTTCCCTCCAATACTTTCATAACTGCTTCAGCAGTCTCTTTACCCTTTTTAACTGCGTAAACAACAGTTTTATCTCCACTTGTTATATCACCACAAGCAAAGACCTTTGGCATTGAAGTTTGGTAATCCTTAACTTCAATCTCTCCTCTATTAAACTCGAATGGTATTCCATTCTTAGAAGGAACTTGGCCAATAGCTAAAACGATCTTGCTTGAAGATAAAGATAATACTCCTTGTCCATCGACTTCATTAAACTTAACAGTACAACCATTAACTTCACTAGGAGTAAAACCACTTATTATAGAAACTGAATTGTCTACTGCCTCTTGATATTCTTTTCGTGAAGCTGGGAAGTGTTCCATATCTTCTCTGGCAACGCAAGTGACCTTTTTGACACCTAAGACTTTAGCAGTTGTTGCAACGTCCATAGCAACGTCACCACCACCAATTACCAGCATTTCATCGGGCAAGGATACCTTTCCTTCACAATTGATAACTCTGCGCAAGAAATCAACAGCGGTTTCAACATAAGGATTATCATTGAACATTTCAAGTGTTCGAGCACTATCATATCCTGTAGCAATGATAATTGCTTTAAATCCTTCTATAAACAATGAGTCAAGTGATATATCTTTTCCTAACTCAGTATCAACAACGATCTTAACGCCTAAATCGGTCGTATGTTTTATTTCATTCTCAACAACTGACTGAGGCAATCTATAAGGAGGTATTCCATATGATAAATAACCACCAGGTTTCTTATTCTTTTCAAATATTGTAACTTGATAACCATTTCTAGCTAAAATATTCGCTGCACTAAGTCCACTTGGACCAGATCCAATTATTGCAACTCTATCACGCTTTTCACTGTTTGGTTCCAAAGCTTTGTAGCCAGATTCCTCTTCATAATCAGTAACATAACGCTGTAATGCACCGATATCAATCGGCTTATCAAGCCCAGCTCTTATACATCCTTGCTGACAGTATTTTTCAGTTGGACATACACGAGCACATATTCCACCAAGTGGATTGTTGATTCTTATGGTATCAACGGCACCATCAAAGTTCAAAAATCTAATAGAACGAATGAACTTTGCGGGATCGGTTTGACAAGGACATGCCTTAGAGCATGGAGCATCAAGACATAATAAGCATCTTGCTGCTTCTTCTTGTGCAAGAAGTGGAGTCAATCCCTTTTTTTCTTTTAAATATTCTTTCAATTTCCTTAACCTCCAGGGACATAAAGTATATCACAATTAACTCCAAAAGACAAATAACAATATTTTTGCTGCATTCTGCATTAAATTAACAAACTTTATAAGTTCAAAAAAGTTATGATTAGTTTATCTTGCTGTGGTTACATTAACTTTGACATCTAACCAATATAATGTTAAAGAACAAGAACATTTTATAAATATCTTCTTTTTCAGAACTGTTTATCTCTTCTTTTCTTAATGTTACTTTCTTAATCATTTCATACTTATGAATATGACTATAATTATCTATAAATGAAGATATAACTTTGCATGGATAACTAGGTTTATATGTAGTATCCATAGCTTCCTTTCTGTATTATTTATTTTCAGTTCTAACAATAATGCTTTGATACTTTTTTTGGTTAGAATAAGCATCTGGATCGTGCTCTACCAGTTCACGCTCTTCAATTGTAAGAGTTGTGAACTCATTAGATTCAAATTCAATTGTCACATTAGCTATGTTAGAGTCACCACTAATCTTATAAGCATATGAATTAAACATTCCAAAATATACCATTTGTGCTTTTTCTAACTGTTCTTCATCCAAATACACATCTTTAATTTCTTCTAGAGAATAAATGCAAAAACCGACGTCTAATGCATTATTTATACCATCAATTTGTAACTCAACTTTATTATCTATCTTCGAATTATATATGACACCAAAATGTATAAAATTTTTCCCATTTTGATACTGTATAACATGTCTTTTGCCTATTTCAAGCATTGTTGACGAAGTACAGGAGGTACAAAGAAGAAAACTCATTGCTCCTAATAAAGTAATTTTTTTCATAATTTATAGTTCCTCCCTTTTCTACTTGAATTATATACAAACAAAGTTTTTTAATCAACAAGTTAATTATAAAGAATACCTAATACTAAACCAGCAGTTTAGTTTTGATTTATAATACTCTTGTGACTATATTACTTGCGATAATATAATAAAATACATACTTTTCATCAAAACAATCATCACTATTAACTGCTTCAAATATCGCTTTAAATATTGAATTACCTAACGAATCAATATCTTTTGCATTTATAAAATATTAAACTACATCAATAACTGAGCAAACTGCAACTTAAAGAAAGGGGTTTTAAGATCACAATAATATATATTTATTAAATCAAGATCCTTGCCAAAAGCTTTATCTAATCCATTACTACTTTCATAACAATCTACAGCTTCTTCATATATCACATGATTCTTCACTCCAGCAATTACAAAAACAAAGTAGTTAAAATTAAAAAGAAAATATCTTAATTAGTATTCCTTAGTTATATATTTTTTTTGATAATAAAAAAGTGGTTTAAATGCAACCACTTATTTATAGATATAAATTTAATTAATATTACTATTCATTATTATAATGAATTAATGTCGGTTCATTTAAATAGTATATTTGTTCTACTGATGGATAATATACTTGTTCTGGTGTAGCCTGCATAATCTTTGGACCATAATTAGGATTATAAATATTTAATTGTTGTGCTGGTTGGTTTGGTTGTGGAATAGGCTGATATGGAGGATAAACGGGATATGGTGGTACTTGATAATAATATGGAGGATACATAGGTTGAGGTTGTACCTGATTGTTATTATTATTTTTTCCAAATATTCCACCAACTAATAGACCTCCAACAAAAGGTAAAACTGGTCCTTGAAATATTCTATAAGGATAATTATTCATATACATCTCCTCTATAGAATATGCAGTTAACAACATTTTTGTCAGATAATATTATATTTTATAAGCAATTTTTTTATACTTTCTTTTCCAAAGCCCATCACAACATCTTTTGTTCCATGAATAATCTCCACACTCATGCCAGCATCTTGAATGCCATAACTACCAGCTTTATCAAATGGTTTATATTCCTTTATATATTCCTTTATCGCTAAGTCATCCATTTTATTTATATAAACCTTAGCAATATCTAATCCTTTTTCAATTATGCCATTACCATTATAAAATGCATACGCTGTATAGACATAATGATAATCACCAGAAAGCTTTTTTAGCATATCAAAAGCCTCTTTTTCGTTTTTCGGTTTTCCGATTGCAAAACCATTATGAACAACCATGGTATCTGAAGAAATAATAACAGAATTAGGATGATCTATCATAGATCTTTCAAGTTTTTTAGTTGCTATTTGAATCACTTTATCTTTTAAATCCGTAAAAGGTACACTTTCTTCATCGATATCACTTGGTATAACCAAAAAACTGCCAGGATATATTTCTTTCAGTAATTCAACTCTTCTAGGAGATTTAGAGGCAAGTATAATTTCTTTCATTTTAAATAAAGTACATTAGCAATAACGGCAGGTTGCCTTATCTTCTCTCTTAAACATGCTTGATTAACTATAATACGGCATATTTCTTGAACATGTTCTTTTTTATAATTAGGTTGCAATCTTTTATTAAGTTCAGCCTCAATGACATCAGGTATTTTTGCAATGACACCCTTCTTATTATTAGGGAAGATAACACCATATGATTTTATCTTTGGTTTAAATGAAACAATGCATTTATTTGCATCAATTCCAATCAAAACAGTAAACAAACCACTATGAGCAATATGCTTGCGATCATTAATTATTGAATTAGAAACACCATTGACATTATTGCCATCTATATATATTGAATCAGCTTTAACTGGATTTCCTTCTACGATATGGTGATTCATTAATTTCAGCGATTCACCATTAGAAAGAATAAATGTATTCTCACGCTTCATACCAACTTCAATAGCCACCTCTGCATGTTGTTTTAACATATGAAATTCACCATGAACAGGCATAAAATAAGCAGGATGTGTTATTTTTTGCAATAATCTAAGCTCTTGTTTGCATGGATGTCCAGAAGCATGTAAATTATAAAAAACTGAGTTAACTAAAACATCTGCACCACATTTAATTAATTGATTAACAACTTTATTTATAGAAACTGAATTTCCTGGAATAGGTGAAGATGAGAATACTACAGTATCACCTGGTAAAATTTTTATCTGTCTATGTTCTCCACTTGCTATTCGACTTAACGCTGCCATTGGTTCGCCTTGACTTCCTGTACATAGAATTAAAACTTCACTATTCTTTAATCCCTTTATCTTGTCTGGAGAAACAATTGAACCTCTAGGTGTCTTGATATATCCAAAACTCATAGCACTATGAACATTAGCCTCCATAGAACGACCAAAAATACATATCTTTCTCTCAAATCTTACAGCAGCATCTATTATTTGCTGAATACGGGATAGGTTACTTGAGAATGTCGAAACTATTAAACGTCCCTGTGCATGACGAAAAACATCGTTAATAGAATTAATAACTGACTTTTCTGACTGAGTATAACCCTCTTTATCAGCATTAGTAGAATCAGCTAATAATAGATCAATTCCTCTCTCAGCAAATTTAGATAACTTTCCAATATCAAAGTCCCTATCAACCGGCGTTAAATCAAACTTAAAATCACCAGTATGTAAAATGGTTCCTTGCGGAGTTGTAATAAATAATCCAAAAGAATCTGGAATAGAATGGGTAACATGGAAAAACTCTATAGAAAAATCTCCTGCGTGAATTATAGTATCATCATTATATTCAACAACCTTGACTAAGCGAGTTAAATGATGATCCTCTAATTTGTTATTAATAAGCGCCATTGCAAGCTTAGAAGCATAAATAACAGGAATATTGATTTGCATTAATAAAAAAGGAATTGCACCGATATGATCTTCATGTCCATGGGTTATTATAAGAGCTTTAATCTTACTTTGATTTTCTTTTAAATGAGAATAATCAGGAATAACATAATCAACACCTGGATAATCTTCCTCAGGAAATTTAATTCCAGCATCAATAATCAATATAGAATTGTCATTCTCAACACAATAAGTGTTTTTTCCAACTTCTCCTAAACCTCCAAGCGCATAAATTTGCACCGAAGAAGAAATTTTCTTATTCATCAAATCCATTATATTCTCCTAGCATTGTCTATTTCGTAAATTTCATTTTTATTATAGTCATACATATTTTAAAAATCAAGATATTTTTATCGATCACTAACAACATATACAAATCGAATAATAGTAATATTATTATAAACAAATTTCAATAAATTATTACTTTTATTTAACTGTTGGCTTCGCCTTTTTGTGGGCCGTTTATGGGCCAGGTTGAGGGTTTTTGAATGGGCTTGTTTGCGTACGTTTGTGTATCGTAGAGCCATCCTGTGGCGATGGTTTGAGAAGTACCTATGTAGACTTTTGGATAGTATCTTTCTGGGCAATTATAGCTGTTGTAATGATATGTATAACGAGCTTGGGAAAGGATATTTAGCTTAGAAACAACTTCTAAGTTACTTAATGGGTTGTATCCTTTGTAAAGTTGTAAAATGCTATATAAGTAGTTATCATCATTCCATGGTGAAAGTATGTGCCAGCCTCTAGCTGTAAAGATATTTCGTGCAGGCACTCCACCTCCTATTCCACCGCCTCGTCCGCCGCCGGGGGCGACGTCCTCGGGGGTGGAGTGGGAAGTGGGGGTGAGAAGTATTGACTTTCACATAAAAGTTTTGTTATATTCATTGAGTAAACACTCAATGAATGCAATGCATATTTAGGAGGTATCTAAAAATGAAAAGAGTTGAGCAAAAGGAAGAAAGAAGAGAGAATATATTAAAAGCGGCATTGAATTTATTTATTGAAAAGGGTTATGCTGCGACAAGAACAATAGATATTGCCAAATCTGTTGGTATGAGTGAGGGATTGCTTTTTCATTATTTTGAGTCAAAGGAAAAAGTTTATTATGCCTTGATTGAAATAGGTTTGTCTAATATGAATATGTCTTTTGAATTTGATGATACTAAACCTATTGTATTTTTTGAAAATGTTGCTAGTTTTATTATTGATAATTGTAAAAATAGTAGTATGGCAGCAAAGTTATTTATTTTAATGAATTATGCTGAGTATGATCAGTCGCTTGATATCAATCTAAGGTCAAGAATTGCAGGTAAGCATGAATTAGAGGAGACGGCAAAAATAGTTGAACGTGGACAGAATGATGGAAGTATAAGAGGTGGGGATCCATTAGCATTATCTTTGTTATTTTGGACAACTATTAATGGAGTAATTATAAATATGGTTCGAAACCCTGAGATTGTGGTACCAGATGTAGAATGGATAGTTGACATTCTAAGGAATAATAGAGGATAGTTATGTCTATAAAGGTTAAATCAATTGTCTTTTCGATTATTTGGACTTTAGTCATTTTAGTATTTCCTATAACTTCTGGTGTTATCGCAAGTATTTTTAAGTTTAACGATATAGAAATATTTTTATTGCAGGGATCATTTATGCTTTTATCCCTTATTGTTCCATTTATTTATATAATAGTAAAAAAGTATAGTCTAAACGAATTTGGTATGAGATCTATAGAGTGTGGAAGCCTAAAGAAAGTTTTATTTCTTATACCATTACTGCTCATCCTTCTTCCTCGTTTAGTTGTAGGTGTAAGTATAGAAAGTGTGCAGTATGTTTTTGCACTTCTTTTTTTCACTATTTTTGTTGGTATATCCGAAGAATTATATTTTAGAGGAGTTATATTAAGGTTAATAAAAAATTCTTATGAGTCAATATTTAGTGTAGTACTTATACCTGCAATAGTTTTCGGTCTAGGTCACGGTGCGAGTATTATTGGAACGGGTAATGCTTATACAACTGTTTTACAAATTATAAATGCATTCTTCTTTGGAGTAGTTGCAGTAGAAACATTAATGATTATAAAAAGTATATATCCTTTAATGATATTTCATTTTTTATATAACTTTATAAATCACATTTCGGCAGCAGAAGGGAAAACAGAAGTAATTTGTGTCATAGTTCAAGTGTTGATAACAGTTATTACTTCGTTGGTTCTATTTGTTATTATAAGAAAAGACAACAGTTCAAATAGTGAAAAAATATAGTAATAAAAAAGAGTGGCATAGCCACATCTTCAGATACAAATGGTTGCGGGGGCAAGACTTGAACTTGCAACCTCTGGGTTATGAGCCCAACGAGCTACCTTTGCTCCACCCCGCGATAACAATAGATATAATAATACATTGCACTAATGAATGCAAGATATTTTTTATCTATGATTAAATATATGTTTATCTTATGTATTATATGCTTAAATTTAAATCTCGCCCCCACCTCCTACGGCTCCGCCGAGCCGACGACCCCTGGGGGAGGAGGCG